>NZ_JBXAFK010000015.1:0-120586 GCF_058793055.1 Pseudomonas sp. MPR-R2A5 | reverse complement strand
CGCGTCCAAGCCTCAAATGTGTAAACGATGTCCCCGGTTTCAGATGTAAACGATGTCTACGGTTCTACACCCCGATGGCGGCAGATCAGCCAGCTGATGCAGCGACCGATACTCCGCAATCGGGGGCAAGCCCCCTCCCACATGTGTTTTGTATTACCTGTTACTTGCGCTGTAACAACCCCGGCAACTGCGCCACCAGCTTCTGGTTGTTCAGCGGCGCGCGGATAAAGCCACGCTGGGTGCCATCCGGGCCAATCAGCGCGAGGTTACCGCTGTGGTCGACGGTGTAGTTGGGCTTGCTGGTATCCGCCGGAATGAACGGAATGCTCACCGCATTCGACACCTTCTGCACATCGTCCACATTCGCGCCGGTCAAGCCCTGGAACTGCGGGTCGAAGTAGCCCAAGTACTGTTTGAGCTGGGTCGGTGTATCGCGGTTCGGGTCGACACTGACCAGGATCACCTGCAACTTATCCACAGCCTCCTTGGGCAGCTCGCTCTTGATCTGGCGCAGTTGGGCGAGCGTGGTGGGGCAGATGTCCGGGCAGAAGGTGTAGCCGAAAAACAGCAGGCTCCACTTGCCTTTCAACTCATTGACCAGCACCGGCTGGCCTTCCTGGTTAGTCATGCTCACCGACGGCAGCTGGCGGCTTTGCGGCAGCAGGATGATACCTGCGTCGATCAAGGCGGTGGGGTCACCCTGGCCCTTGCCCGAGAGCACCTTGTTGACGGTCAGGCCCATGATCAACGCGACAATGGCCACCAGAATGAAGACAGTTTTTTGAGTTCGAGTCATAGGTTCAACAGTAAGTAGTGATCTACGAGCAGGGCGATAAACAGCAGGAACAAGTACCAGATAGAGTACTTGAAGGTGTTGATCGCCGCGTGCGGCTGAGCGCCACGGTACAGCACCCAGGCCCATTGCAGAAAGCGTGCGCCCAAAACCAGCGCGCACGCCAGGTAGAGCAGGCCACTCATATGGATCACATAGGGCATCAAGCTCACCGCCAGCAGCGCGAAGGTGTAGAGCAGGATATGCACCTTGGTGTAGTGCTCACCATGGGTAACCGGCAGCATCGGGATATCGGCCTTGGCGTACTCCTCCTTGCGATGAATGGCCAGGGCCCAGAAATGCGGCGGGGTCCAGGCAAAGATGATCAGCACCAGCAGCAACGGTTCGGCGCTGATATGGCCGGTGACCGCAACCCACCCCAACAGCGGCGGCGCGGCGCCGGCCAGGCCGCCAATCACGATATTCTGCGGGGTCGCACGCTTGAGAAAACCGGTGTAGATCACCGCGTAGCCGAGCAGAGAGGCCAGCGTCAACCAGGCCGCCAGCGGGTTGGTGAACGCCAGCAACAGCGCGAGCCCTGCAACAGCCAGAAACAACGCAAAAGCCAATGCCGCAATAGGCGACACGCGCCCTTCCGCCATCGGCCGCTTGTGGGTGCGGGCCATCACCGCATCAATCCGTCGATCCACCACATGGTTGACCGCCGCCGCGCCGCCGGCGCACAGGGCAATGCCCAGGTTGCCGAACACCAGCACCGTCCATGGCACCCCTGCACGGGTGGCGAGGAACATGCCCACCAGGGAGGTGATGAGCATCAGCACCACCACTTTCGGTTTGGTCAGCTCCAGGTAGTCGCGCCAGACTGCCTGGCCGTGACGCGCGCCGATCAAGGTCGCCATGGCATCTCTCCTTTAAGGGTGGTGAGGCCGGATACCGGCTTGCGCGGAAGGAAGCGCCAGCCGAACGGCAGTTGATGACGCACCCGAACCAGGCTGGTGCGGGCGTGGTAATTGACCAATACCAGGGTCAGCAACAATGCTGCGCCGCCAGCATTGTGAGCGACTGCAACCGGCAGCGGCAGGTGGAAATACACGTTGCTCAGGCCCAGGCTGATTTGCGCCGCCAAAGCGATCAGCAACAGCCCCGCGAGCCGGGTCATGCCGACGACGCGCAGCTGCCAGGCCAAGCCCAGCAGAACCAGAGTGACCAGCACCGCACCCACGCGGTGGGTCAGGTGAATGGCGGTGCGCGCGTCGCTGTCGAGCTGCCCGCCGAGATAATTGGGACCGATATGCTGGGTGAGGTGAAAACCATTGGCAAAGTCCGCCGCCGGCCACCACTGGCCATGGCAGGTGGGCAGGTCGATACAAGCCACCGCTGCGTAGTTGGAGCTGACCCAGCCGCCGAGCGCAATCTGCGCGATGACCAGCACCAACCCCGCGGTCGCCCAATATTGCAGGCGCCTGGGCACGATCAGCGCGGGCAGCACGCCGGACAGCCGCAGGGTCAGCAGGAACAACAGACTCAAGGTTGCGAAGCCGCCCAACAAATGTCCGGTCACGACTTGCGGCCAGAGTTTCAACGTGACCGTCCACATGCCAAACGCCGCCTGGGCAAACACCACCGCCAATAAAAACAGCGGCAACTTCACCGGCTGGCCCGGATCACGCCGATGGCTCCAGGCGCGCGCCGCCAGCAACACGATCAGCACGCCCAGGGTGCCAGCAAAGTAACGGTGGACCATCTCGCTCCAGCCCTTTTCCGCCTCCACCGGCGTATCAGGGAAATGCAGTTCGGCATGGGCCAACTGGGCCTCGCTTTGCGGCACGCTGATAAAGCCGTAGCACCCCGGCCAATCCGGACAACCCAGGCCGGCGTGTGTGAGGCGGGTATAGGCGCCGAGCAGCACAACGATCAGTGCCAGCAAGGTGGCAAACAACGCGAGGCGAAATCCAGGTTTGGCCATGACGATGCCCTTATCCGATGTTCGACAGTTTCAACAGGTGGCGCAGGTCGTTGAGCAAGTCCTTGCCCTTGACCTTGGCGTCGTAGCGCAGCACCAGGTTGCCGTGGGGGTCGACGATCCACAGTTGCGCGTCGCCCGGTGCGGCGGCGTTTTTGGTGAACGTCGAGAGATCCAGCGAGTAGCGCTGCAATTGCGGGTATTCGACCTTCAACTTGGCGTCATAGTCGGCACCGACCGGCTGTGCACTGGCCAGGGCATGGCTGGCGCGCGACGCATCGCGCCCCAGGCCGATCTGCAATTGGCGCGCGAGGTACACCAGTTGCTGGCAATCGGCGGCGCAGGCGGCGGGCGCGGTCACCAGCAACTGCCAGCGCTGTTCATCGGCCTGCACGCCAATATCGGCGCGGGTCTGACCATTACCGATCAGTTCTCCGTGATAGCTGCGACTGTCCGGCACCCAGAACTGCAGTTTGTACATAAAGGTGGCCAGCGCCATCGGGCCGATCACCATCAGCAGGATCAGCATCAGTTGCCAGCGGCCTTTGCGCCGATCAGGCACCTCAGACATGTTGGGTGGATTCATGGCCGTTCCCATGGGGCTTCTCCTTTGTGGTATGCCATCCGAGGTAGAGGTAAAGCGCCAGTAGCGCCAGCGCCATGGCGAACCACTGCACCGCGTAGGCCAGGTGTTTCTCCGGGCCCATCGCAACGATGGGCCAGGTGGTTTCGTACGTACCGGGGCCGGCTTCGGTGCGCAGTTCGTAGGCAAAACCGCTGCGTCCGAGCTCAGCCCATAGCGCAGCGGGGTGCAGCGCGGTCAACAGGCGCGGCCATTGCGCGGTCGTGGGGTCTGCATGCAACTGGAATGTTTCGCCGGGCGCGACATACACCCAGGCGTCGAGATTCAAAGGCTGGTCGGGTGTGGTGAAGGCGGGAAGGGTGCGCCGATCCGGCCACGGCAACCAACCGCGATTGAGCAACAGCCACAGGCCGCTGGCCTGGTCATGAAAGGGTTGCAGTAGCTCGACACCGGCCTTCCCGTCGCGCATGCGGTTATCCAGCAACACACTGTGCTCAGCATCGAATTGCCCGCGCAGATGCACGCGGCGAAAGGCCGGGTCGGACATGTCAGCGAGCTGCACACTGCTGATCGGCTCAGCCACGCGGCGTTCGGCATAGCTGTCCACCAGCAACTGCTTCTCATGGCCGCGCGACAGTTGCCAGAAACCCAAGCCCACCATCAACGGCAGCAGAATCATCACCACCAAGGTCGGTGCGATACCTGGACGAAAGCGTTTCATGGCGCTGGCTATACTTGTTTTCATTGCCCGCCCATCCCCTCACCTCAATGCCCACCGAAGCCAGGAACCAGACCATGCTCAAAGCCGCCATTGCCCTGATGCTGATCGCGACCGTCGTGAGCCTGTTCAGTGGCTTGTTCTTCCTGGTCAAGGACGAGGGCAACTCCAACCGCCTCGTCACTGCCTTGACCGTGCGTGTCGTACTGGCCGTGATCACCGTGGCATTGATCGCCTGGGGCTTTTTCAGCGGCCAACTGGTGTCTCATGCGCCTTGGTAAGTCGCCTCACAGCACATAGACGAAGAAAAACAGCCCGATCCACACCACATCCACAAAGTGCCAATACCAACTGGCCGCCTCGAAACCGAACTGATGCTCGGCATTGAAGTGCCCGCGCAGGATGCGCATCAGCATCACAAACAAAATGATGGTGCCGATGGTCACGTGGGCACCGTGAAAGCCCGTGAGCATGAAGAAGGTCGCGCCGTACACGCCCGAGCCCAGGGTCAGGCCCAGCTCTTTATAGGCATGGATGTATTCCTCGGCCTGGAACCCGAGAAATCCCAACCCCAACAGTACGGTGATCGCCAACCAGAGCTTCAGCGCGCCACGGTGCCCTTTACGCAAGGCATGGTGGGCAATGGTGATGGTCACGCTGGAGCTCACCAGCAGGATGGTGTTGACCAGCGGCAGGCCCCACGGGCTGATGGTGCCCTCGGGCGCGGGATACAGCTTGGGATCAGGGTTATTGAGCAACGGCCAGGTGAACTCGAAGTTCGGCCACAGCATGTGCGCGATGCCCTTATGACCTTCGCCGCCCAACCAAGGCCCGGACATGTGCCGCACATAAAACAACGCGCCGAAGAACGCGATAAAAAACATCACCTCGGAAAAGATGAACCAGGTCATGCCCCAACGAAACGAGCGATCCATCTGCGCGCTGTACAGCCCGGCACGGCTTTCCTTGATCACCGCACCAAACCAGCCGAACAGCATGTAGGCCAGCAGCAGACCACCGACGAAAAAGATCCACGGGCCGTGGGATTCCGGGCGGGCGGCCTTCAGATCGTTGAACCACACGGCCAGGCCATACACGGTGACCAGCATGCCAAGGGTGGCAATTATCGGCCATTTGCTTTGCGCCGGTACGTAGTACGTATCATGAGTCGACATGTATTCGTTCTCCTGATTAAGCGGGCAAACAGTAGCTAGCCGCCGCTATGGACAGCCACCGGTGGTTGGCGCGCAGTGATATCGAACAGCGTGTACGCCAGGGTCAAATGCTTCACATCCTTGGGCATATCGCGATCGACGATGAAGCGTACTGGCATCTCGATGCGCTGGCCTGGCTGCAGCACTTGCTGGGTGAAGCAAAAACATTCGGTCTTGTGGAAGTACATCGCCGCTTCGGCCGGGGAAATACTCGGCACCGCCTGAGCCGTCATCGGTTTGTCAGTGGGGTTGTAGGCCACGAACAGCATCTCCGTCACAGCACCGGGATTGACCACCACCTCGTCTGCCTTGGAGTGGAACTCCCAGACCATGTCGATGGCATTGGTGGACAGGAACTGCACCCGCACCTGCCGCGCAGGGTCGACAATCTGTTCGCCCTCGTACTGCCCGGCCGTCTTGCCGTTGATACCGAACGCCTTGCACATCACGTCGTAGATCGGCACCAGGGCAAAGCCGAAGGCAAACATCGCCACCACCAGGATCAGCAGGCGGGTGACCAGGCGCTTGAGCGGTACGGAGTCAGCCATGTCGCCCACCCAGCGTGAATGAGGTCAATGTGGGAAGGGGCTTGCCCCCAATGGCTGTTTTACAACCAAGGATGATGTCAGCGGACACACCGCCATCGGGGGCAAGCCCCCTCCCACAGGGGATCATCGGGGACCTGTTCATTTGACCTCCGGTGGCGTGGTGAAGGTGTGGTACGGCGCGGGCGAGGGCACGCTCCACTCCAGGCCTTCGGCGCCATCCCACGGCTTGGCCGGCGCCGGCGGGCCGCCGCGGATGCACTTGATCACGATAAACAGGAAGAAGATCTGCGTGGCGCCGAACATAAAGGCACCAATGGACGAAACCATGTTGAAGTCGGCAAATTGCAGGTTGTAGTCCGGCACCCGGCGCGGCATGCCGGCCAGTCCCACGAAGTGCATCGGGAAGAACGCCATGTTCATGCCCACGAAAGACAACCAGAAATGCAGCTTGCCCAGGGTTTCGTCGTACATGTGGCCAGTCCATTTCGGCAGCCAGTAGTAGGCAGAGGCGAAGATGCCGAAGATCGCACCGGGCACCAGTACGTAATGGAAATGCGCCACCACGAAGTAGGTGTCGTGGTACTGGAAGTCCGCCGGGGCAATCGCCAGCATCAGCCCGGAGAAGCCGCCGATGGTGAACAGGATCACGAACGCCACCGCGAACAGCATCGGTGTTTCGAACGTCAGCGAGCCTTGCCACATGGTGCTGACCCAGTTGAACACCTTCACGCCCGTGGGCACCGCAATCAGCAACGTGGCGTACATGAAAAACAACTCGCCGACCAACGGAATGCCCACCACGAACATATGGTGCGCCCACACGATAAACGACAGGAACGCGATACTCGCCGTGGCGTACACCATCGATGTGTAGCCGAACAACGGCTTGCGCGAGAAGGTCGGGATGATCGAGCTGACGGCACCGAACGCCGGCAGGATCATGATGTACACCTCGGGGTGGCCGAAGAACCAGAACACATGCTGGAACAGCACCGGATCACCACCGCCGGCCGCACTGAAGAAGCTGGTGCCGAAGTGAATATCCATCAGCATCATGGTCACACAGCCCGCCAGCACCGGCATCACCGCGATCAGCAGGAAGGCGGTGATCAGCCAGGTCCAGACGAACAACGGCATTTTCATCAGGGTCATGCCGGGTGCGCGCAGGTTGAGGATGGTGGCGACCACGTTGATCGCGCCCATGATCGAACTGATGCCCATCAAGTGGATGGCAAAGATGAAGAACGTCACGCTTTCTGGCGCGTAGGTGGTGGATAGCGGGGCGTAGAAGGTCCAGCCGAAGTTTGGCCCACCGCCCGGAGTGAACAGGGTAGAAACCAGCAGCAGGAACGCCGCCGGCAGCAGCCAGAAGCTGAAGTTGTTCATGCGCGGCAGGGCCATGTCCGGCGCACCGATCATCAGCGGGATCATCCAGTTGGCCAGGCCGACAAACGCCGGCATCACCGCACCGAACACCATGATCAAGCCGTGCATGGTGGTCATCTGGTTGAAGAACGCAGGCTCCACGATCTGCAGGCCGGGCTGGAACAACTCGGCACGGATCACCATGGCGAACGAGCCGCCCAACAGGAACATGGTGAAGGCAAACCACAGGTACATGGTGCCGATATCTTTGTGGTTGGTGGTCAGCACCCAGCGCATCAAACCCTTGGCGGGGCCGTGGGCATGGTCACCGGCGTGGCCATGGTCATCGATCACAGCGCTCATGGCCGTTCTCCTGCAAGCGAATGGGCGGGGCGGTTCGGGGCATATGCAATGAATGAAGTCATTTGCTTTCCGCCTGCTTGATGGCCAGCACGTCTTTAGGCGTGACCATGTCGCCTTTGTTGTTACCCCAGGCGTTGCGCTCGTAGGTCACAACCGCAGCGATATCCACCTCGGACAGTTGCTTGCCGAACGCCGCCATGGCGGTGCCGGGCTTGCCGAAATAGACGCGGTGCAGGTGGTCTTCCTTGGTGCCGGTGGCAATCGGCGAGCCCTTGAGCGCCGGGAACATTGGCGGTAGGCCCTGGCCTTCGGCCTGGTGACAGGCCACGCAGGTGGTGTGATAGACCTTGTCACCACGGGCCACCAGCTCTTCAAGTGTCCATTCCTTGGAGGTCAGTTCCTTGAGCTTGGCGGCTTCGGCCTTGCGTTCGCCGAGCCAGGTGTCGTAGTCGGCCTTGGACTTGACCTCGACCACGATCGGCATGAAACCGTGGTCCTTGCCGCACAGTTCAGCGCATTGGCCACGATAGATGCCGGGCTTCTCGATACGGGTCCAGGCCTCGTTGACGAACCCAGGGATGGCGTCGCGCTTGACCGCAAAGGCCGGCACCCACCAGGAATGGATCACGTCGGCGGCCGTCACCAGGAAGCGCACCTTGGCCCCCACCGGCAGTACCAACGGCTGATCGACCTCCAGCAGGTAGTGTTCGCCCTTGGTCGCCTGGTTGTGGATCTGCTCGGCGGGCGTGGCCAGGTTGCTGAAGAACTCCACGTCCTGGCCCAGGTATTTGTAATGCCACTTCCACTGGTAGCCAGTGACCTGGATATCGATATCCGATTCACTGCTGTCGTAGATGTTGATCAGCGTCTTGGTCGCCGGAATGGCCATGGCCACCAGGATCAGCAAGGGCACCACGGTCCAGAGGATTTCCACGGTCGTGCTTTCGTGGAATTTGGCCGCGACCTGGCCCGTAGAGCGGCGGTGGAGGATCATCGACCAGAACATTGCGCCAAACACAACAATGCCGATTACCACACAGATCCAGAAAATGGTCATGTGCAGGTCGAACACAGCGTGACTGACTTCAGTCGCCCCTGGCGCCATATTCGTTGTCCAGGCGGCGTGCGCCTGACCGAATACTGACCACAACAGAAGGCCCATCCAAACGTGTGGATGTCGCGTCATTGCGGGTTCCCCTTATCGTTCTTGTTATCCCGCCGGTTTGCACCTGCGTCGAAGGGAGCGGCTTCCATACTGCTTACAACCGCTTAGCCTCACCTGCTTATGCAGTCTGGCGTCATCAGCTAATTGCGTACAAACCCGAGTATAGACAGGGTCTGCAACCCCGCAATGTGTAGGGGCAAATGAGCGAAAATGAACCGCCAAAGCCAATAAAACCGGAGGCGGAATCGTTTATCCGACAAACGATGGCAATTCGATATAACGTGGACGCATAACCATGAAATAATTATGACAAATGCGTCTTAGGATCTCGTATAAACGAGCTACCTTATGCTCTCCCTATTCCCAACGCCTGCATCACTGGAGCTTTCATGAACACCGCCGCATTGCGCGAGCAGATTTCCCATGCCCATCAACATGAAGCCCGCACTGGCCAGCTTGCCCAGCAGCTGGAAAAACAATTGCCGCACCTGCATTCGGCCATCTCCCTGGCTGACGGCGATCGCAACATTGTCATGACCCGCTTTGTCACGGCTTACATCGAACTTGTCCCCGACTTGCTGGACGCCGCCAACGATGTGGCCCGCGAAGCCGGTATCGAGAGCCAGATCAAGCCAGTATTGAAGATCGCCGAACAATTCTTCCTGCAACCGCCCGCGATCCTGGCTGGCCATGAAGGACTCGACGGCCTGTTGGACGAGGCCTACCTGGCTCATCGCCTGGTTGAAGAAGTCAATGATCTGTATATCAAGCATTTTGGCCAGCCACTGATTCCGGCAGATACCACCGTGGCTAACGTGATTGCCCATCAGTTGATCGGCGAAGCATTCGCCAACCAGCTGGACGAAGCGGTGCACCTGGCAGTGGATGAAATGCTCAACGAAGACAGCTTTGCGCTGGAGTCAGTCGAGGCGTATCGCGAACAGCTGAAAAGCCCATACACGGAAGCCGCGTGGAAACGCTGGCCGTGCCTGTCCCGCAAGCTGGGGGTTGAGTTGGCGTTGGATCAGCCGGCTTAAAGTTTCAGGCTGACGCTAAGCGTACATCGCCTTCTGTAGGAGCGAGGGGGACGCCTAGTTCTTGCTCGCGAAAAACGTCAACGATAACGCGTGTTGCCTGAATGAACGCGGCGCCTGTGAGTTCTTCGCGAGCAAGAACTAGGCGTCCCCCTCGCTCCTACAAAAAAGCCTTAACTGACCGGCATTAGGACTTGCCCCCTCCCACGTTTTGATCCGGTTCCCTCAGCCGATCGATGGCGCCGAACCTATCCCCGTCGTCGTCCTGACCCGGCCTTCCAACCGGCGCTTCAACCCGCGAGCCTCGATCATCAGCTTCGAGCCCTTGGCCGCGTTGGCCCGACCCCATTCCTCCAGCAGCTCCAGGCAGGAATGGTCGATATAGCTGAGGTTACTCAGCGGCACATGCAGCAGGGTCCCGGCAGGCACGGTCGACAGTACCTGGGTCAACGCCGGCACTTTCAGGAAGGTCGCCGCCCCCACCAGGCGCAGTTCCATTTCACCGTCCCGGGGCAGGTCAACCAAGCTGATTTTCAGGCGCGAAGCCTTGAAAGCCAGCTTGACCAACGTCAGCCCGAAGCCCACCAGCACACCAGTCAGCAGGTCGGTGAAGATGATCGCCAACGCCGTGGCCGCATAGGTAAACATCGGCATACGCCCATAACGCCCCAGAGCCCGAAATGCCTTGATATCCACCAGCTTGATCCCGGTGTACACCAGTACGCCCGCGAGGCTCGCCACAGGAATGCTCTGCAGCACGCTCGACAGCAGCAACACGAACCCCAGCAGCCATACGCCATGGAGCATCGCCGACAGGCGTGTGGTGGCACCCGCCTGCACGTTCGCCGAACTGCGCACGATCACGCCAGTCATCGGCAGGGCGCCGACCAGGCCACAGAGCATGTTGCCCACCCCCTGGGCAGACAGCTCCTTATCGAAGTCAGAACGCTGGCCGCTGTGCATGCGGTCGACGGCTGCCGCAGAGAGCAGGGTCTCGGCACTGGCAATAAACGCAACGGCGAACGCAGCAATCAACAACTGCGGATCGGCCAGGTTCAGCAGGTCGCCGGGCCGCAGCCAGTCGATGGCGTCGGCGAGGTTTTCCGGCACTTCCACACGCTTGACCTGCAACGCCAGCACCAGGCTGGCGACCGTGGCCAGCCCCACGCCCAGCAAGGCCCCCGGCACAAACCGCAGCGTGTGCGGGCGGAATTTGTCCCACAGGTACATCACCAGCATGGTGGATAAACCGAGCAGGCCGGCCTGCCAGCCGAGCCCGCCACCCAGGGTTGGAATCGCCTCGCCCAAGGCTGCCGGGAAACCCACCAGGTTATCCAGCCCCGAGGGCTTGGGCGCGCCATCGAGCATCACATGAATCTGCGATAGCACAATCAGCACACCGATCCCCGCCAGCATGCCGTAGACCACCGCCGGCGCCGTGACACGGAACCAGCAGCCCAGGCGCAAGCGCCCGGCCACCAGTTGCAGGAAGCCCGCCAGCAACAGGATCGGCCCAAGCATCGCCATGCCGTGCTGGCGCACCAGTTCGAATACCAGCACCGCCAAGCCCGCTGCCGGGCCGCTGACCTGCAGCGGTGACCCCGCCATCCAGCCCACCACCAGGCCACCGATAATCCCGGTGATCAAGCCCTTGGCCGGTGGCATGCCGGAAGCGATCGCGATCCCCATGCACAAGGGCAGGGCAACCAGAAACACAACCACGGAGGCGAGGAGCTCCCGTGGCAATACAGCTTTCAATTGAGCAGCACGCATGATGACTCTCCCGAGGCATTCGCCGGGCGCGGCAAAGCCTGGCTGCATCCATGGCAGCCACCGCTTTACCCGGCAGGGAAGTGTGTTAGAAGCGCGCTTTAGGCGTCGCGGATGGAATCGGCTCGGTGCCGTTCAAGGGTCGGAATGCCGACTGTTCCGCATCGTAGGCCCGGATTTCGCTGGTCTCGATGTCGTAGATCCAGCCATGGATAAACAAATGACCATTGGCCATGCGCGAAGCCACGGAAGGATGGGTACGCAAATGTTGCAACTGGGCGATGACGTTTTCTTCGGTCAGCACTTTCATGCTCTCGCCTTCATTGGCGCAGTCGCAGTTGTCGTGGACCATGGCCTTGGCGACCTCGGCATGACGCAGCCAGGCCCTGACCGTCGGCATCTTCTCCAGGCTCTGGGGGTTGAGCACCGCGCGCATCGCGCCACAGTCGGAGTGCCCGCATACGATGATGTGCTGCACGCCCAGGGCAAGCACCGCGTACTCGATGGCGGTGGAAACGCCGCCGTTCATCTGCCCGTAGGGGGGCACCACGTTGCCGACGTTACGGGTCACGAACAGGTCGCCGGGGGAGCTTTGGGTGATCAGCTCGGGCACGATGCGCGAGTCGGCGCAGGTAATGAACATCGCCCGTGGGCTCTGGGCCGTGGCGAGTTTCTTGAAGAGTTCTTCCTGCTGGGGGAAGACGTCGTGATGGAAATGCAAAAAGCCGTCAACGATATGCTTTAGCGCTGCATCGGCGGATTCCGCCACCTGAGGGGCTGAAGCCGACGCAGCCAACGGCTGTTTATCCTTGTCACTCATGATTCATCCTCTTGATTAATGCAGGGGAGTTGTCAGGTCAGTTCGACGCGCGTTCAGGGGATTAGTTGAAAAATCCCACAATGATAGGCGCCGACTCATCAGTCACTCGCTGAACAAGGTAACCGCCAAAACTTAACTCAAACTGAATGAACCGCTCTAGATCGCGGGTTTCAGTGATGTCAAAACGCGACTATTCCTACAGAAAGAGTGCATTCTTCTTTATCATTCTACAACAACACCATTTGTCTGCCCGGTGGGCAGAACGCCGTGCAATCGAGATTAAAGCCTTCCCGACGATTGAGGCCCAGGCGCTTGATCGCCTTGGCAAAACGTTGCGCCAGCAGATCGGCGAACGGCCCCTCGCCCCGCATGCGCACGCCGAACCGGCTGTCATACACCTCGCCGCCGCGCACCTGGCGCACCAGGCTCATCACATGGGCCGCGCGCTGCGGGTAATGCGCCGCCAACCATTCCTCGAACAAAGGCGCCACCTCCAACGGCAAGCGCAACATCATGTAGGCCGCACTTTGCGCACCCGCGGCGTGGGCCTCGGCCAACAGGCTTTCGAGCTCGCTGTCATTGATCATCGGGATCATCGGCGAGCACAACACCCCCACCGGGATACCGGCCTCGCGCATCACCCGGATCGCCCGCAACCGCGCCTTGGGCGCCGCCGTGCGCGGCTCCAGGATGCGCTTGAGCTCGTCATCCAGGCTGGTGAGGCTGATCATCACCGCCACCAGCCGCTGCCGGGCCAGTTCGGTCAGCAGGTCAAGATCGCGCAGGATCAGCGAGCCCTTGGTGATGATGGTCACCGGATGCCGATAACGCAGCAGCACTTCAAGGGTTTGCCGGGTGATCTTGTATTCGCGCTCAATGGGTTGGTATGGATCGGTATTGGAGCCCAGGTTGATCGGCGCGCATACGTAACCCGGTTTGGACAGTTGCTGCTCCAGCACCTCGGCCGCGTTGCTCTTGGCAATCAGCTTGGTCTCGAAATCCAGCCCTGGCGACAGGTCCCAATAGGCATGGCTGGGTCGCGCATAGCAGTAGATGCAGCCATGCTCGCAGCCACGATACGGGTTGATCGAGCGATCGAACGGCAGGTCTGGCGAGTTGTTGCGGCTGATGATGGTCTTGGCCGTCTCGATGCGCACTTCGGTGCCCTGGGTCGGCGGCACTTCCTGGTACCAACCGTCGTCCTCGGCCACGCTGGCGGTGGGCGCAAAGCGGTTGTGCAGGTTGGTGGCCGTGCCCCGGCCACGGGGCGGTAGGGGGGAATTCATGGGCATACCTCAATACTGTATCTACATACAGTATTTCAACCCGACGTTTCGCGCCAGCACCGTTGGGCAGGAAGTCGCCAGGCAATTTACTTACATGTGTAAGTGCAAGGTATTACATGTGAGCTTTCAAGTAACAAATCGCCACACTTAGTTCATGGATTAAGCTTTCAGCATGCACTTATGATCCTGTCCCAACTTAATAAACACCAAAAGGATCCAAGTATGTCTCAGGACGAAATACGTTTGACTTGTGAAGACTTTGAGAAAGATAACAGCCCGGAAATCTTACTCGAGCGTTTTACCAATGGGGATCTTTCGTACGCTATGTATGCCTCTTCATCCAAGAAAGATGGGCATTACGACACGACCTCCAGCCCAACGGACCTGGACAATGACGGCGACTTCGATAACGAAGACAAGGCAATTTTCCTGACTATGGCCAATGCCTTCGCGAAGACCTGCCAGCGAAAGTCAAATTAAACGAAGCGTTCCAAAAAATAGAAAACGCCCAACTTATATAAATCACCCTATATAAGTTGGGCGCGCGACACCCGAACTTATTTAGTTCTTATCGCCCTGTTTTTTACGCAACTCCGTAACTTGCGCAGCACTTGTTGCAACACCTTTATTACCCCAGCTACCCCGCACGAAACTGACCACATCCGCCACTTCCTGGTCCGACAGCCTCCAGGCGAACGCCGGCATGGTGAAGGTGGACGGCGCTGTGTGCGTTGCCGGCAAGGTCCCACCGTTCAACACAATGTTGATCAGCGACGTGGCATCCGCCGTCTGCAACACCGGGTTACCCGCCAGCGCCGGGAACACCCGCGTATAACCATGGCCGTCGGTACGGTGGCAGGCCGCACAGTTGTCGATGTACACCGACGCGCCCGGCTTGCTGTCATCACCTTTCCATAGCGCTTCAGCCACCTGCTTGTCGTACTGGTGCGGTGCGTCGTTGGGATCGACCGCGGGCAGGCTCTTGAGATAGCGGGCGATAGCAGTCAGGTCGTCTTGCGACATGTACTGCATGCTGTGGACGACCACATCGCTCATGCCACCAAACACGGCGCTGCGATCACTGCGGCCAGTCTTGAGGAATTGCACCAGTTGCGCCTCGCTCCAGCTGCCGAGGCCGTCCTTGTGGTCGCCGCGCAGGCTCTTGGCGATCCAGCCTTCCAGCGGCGCACTGCCGGACAGGAACGCGTTGCCGTCAGTGGCACTCAGGGCTTTTTCCTGCATGGTCAGGGCACGCGGCGTATGGCACGCGCCGCAGTGGCCAAGCCCTTCCACCAGATAGGCACCCCGGCTGATCACCGGGTCAGCACCCGCCGCCTGGTCGTGCGCCACCTCAGGCGCGAACATCCAACGCCACGCCGCCAGCGGCCAGCGCATGCTCAGCGGCCAAGGAATGTCGCTGTCTTTGTTCTCCTGCGCGACGGGCTCCACGCCTTTCATGAAGTACGCATACAACGCCCGCATATCGCTCTCGCTGACACGGGCGTAAGACGGGTAGGGCATCGCCGGGTAAAGCGTACTACCACTCTTGGCGACGCCATGGCGCACGGCCTTGTCGAAGTCCTCGAAGCTGTAGCCACCCAGGCCGGTCTGGTCCGGGGTGATGTTGGTGGAATAGATCACACCAATGGGGGTCTCCATCGGCAGGCCGCCCGCGAACGGTTTACCACCCTTGGCCGTGTGGCAGGCCACGCAGTCTCCGGCGCGGGCCAGGTATTCGCCCTGCTGGATCAGGTCGGTTTCGGCTGCGCTTACCGAACAGCTGCTGAGCAACGCCAGGGAGGCGATAACAAGTGCTTTCATGGTCATCGCTCCTTATGCCTGAACCAGCGGGCCGGGGTTTTTCAGGTACTGCTCGCGGATCGCCCGGGCCGACCAATAGGTCAGCGCTGCCACCAGGCCTGTGGGGTTGTAACCCAGGCCTTGTGGGAACGCGGACGCACCCGGGACAAATACGTTGTGGACATCCCAGCACTGCAGGTAGCGGTTCAAAGCGCTGGTTTTCGGGTCGGTGCCCATGATCGCGCCACCGTTAAGGTGGGTGGTCTGGTACGACGCGGTATTGAAATGCTCCCCGACCTTCTTGCCCAACACGGCAATGGCCTTGGGGTTCATCGCTTCGGCAATCTTGCCCATTTTCTCGACCATGAAGCGGTTCATCTTGATGTCGTTTTCCTGCCAGTCGAACGTCATGCGCAGCAGCGGCAGGCCGTAGGCATCGCGGTACACCGGGTCCAGATCCAGGTAGTTCCCCCGGTAGGATTGATGGGCGCCGTGGGCGTCCATCGACACCTGGTGGGTGTAGTAATCAGCCGTAGCGCGTTTCCAGGCGCTGCCCCAGGCCGGAGTGCCCGGAGGGTTGGAGGTGCCGGCGATCGGCCGGCTGCCGGCCTGGTTGACCCACATCGGCGAGCCCCCGACAAAGCCATGAGGCCCGTGGTCGAAGTTATCCGCATTGAAGTCGTCGATGGCCACGCCATTGCCACCAGCCCCGATGAAGTTGTTGGTGTGGGTGTCCTTGTCGAAGAACGCCTTGATGGTAGCCATGTTCTGATAGGCGAAGTTGCGACCCACCACGCCTTCGTTGGTCACCGGGTCGTAGGGCTTGCCGATACCGGACAACAGCATCAGGCGCACGTTGTGGAACTGGAACGCGCCGAGGATCACCAGGTCCGCCGGTTGCTCGCATTCCCGGCCCTGGGCGTCGATATAGGTCACGCCGGTGGCCTTGCTCTTGGTGCTGTCGAGGTTGACCTTGAGCACATGGGAGTTGGGCCGCAGTTCGAAGTTAGGCACCTGGCGCAGTGCCGGCAGGATGTTCACGTTCGGTGACGCCTTGGAATACATGTAGCACACGTAGCCACTGCAAAAACCGCAGAAGTTGCACGGGCCCATCTGTGCGCCATAGGGGTTGGTGTAGGGCCCCGAAGTGTTGGCTGACGGCAGGTTGTAGGGTTTATAACCTACGCTGGTGGCGGCCTTCTGGAACAGTTGGGCCGACACGGTATTTTTTTGCGCTTCCAGCGGGAACGGGTTGGAGCGGTCGGGCGCGTAGGGGTTGCCGCCACGGCCTTCGCCGACCAACTGGCCTTTGACGGTCCAGGCCTGGCCAGAGGTGCCGAAGACTTTTTCCGCATAGTCGAAGAACGGTTCCAGCTCTTCGTAGCTGACGCCGAAGTCCTGGATGGTCATGTCCTTGGGAATGAAGTTCTTCCCATAGCGCTCTTCGTAATGGCTGCGCATGCGCAACTCGATAGGGTCGACGCGAAAATGCACGCCTGACCAATGCAGGCCGGCACCGCCCACGCCATTGCCCGGCAGGAATGCCCCCAATTGACGGTTGGGCAGGGCGATGTCGTTCACGCTATGGCGAATCGTCACCGTCTCCTTGGAAATGTCCTGGAAGAGTTTTTTTCGCACGCTGTAGGTCAGTTCATCGATGACCTGGGGATAGTTGCCATCCGGATAGGTGTCCTGCATCGGGCCGCGCTCCAGCGCGACCACATTCAGGCCAGCTTCCGTCAGCTCCTTGGCCATGATCGCGCCGGTCCAGCCGAAGCCGACGATCACCGCATCCACTTTCTTCATGATGGTCGCCACGTTTATGCCCTCTCGCCGCGAATGGAAACAGCCGGGAAGGGGTATTGCTCGTTGCGTTCCACCCAATCCATGAAGTCGGCGCGCGCGCCGGGGAAGCCGATCATGGTCCAGCCGACCATGCCCTTGTTGCCGCCGTGGATCGGGTCGCAGAAGAACCCTTCCTTGGTGTTTTGCAGCAGCAGGTTGAAAAACATCTTCGGCGGTACCGCGTCGAAATGCGCGTTCACTTCGCTGCCGCCGGCTTCCAGACGGTGGAGCATATCGTCCTGGGTAGCGCTGTCTTGCGCGGCAAAAACCTTCCCGTTGAACGCTTTCGACCAGGCATCCGTGGCGGCAATACCCAGCCGGTAGATCTCTTTGGGCACCAATTTGCTTTGCCAGCCCATCTCCGGCGCGGCGTCGGCGTTGAACGGCCCTTGCATGAACCACAGTGCGCCGCTGGCGTAAGGCGTGTTCATCTGACGGTCGATGTATTCCGGCGCACCCGCTTCCAGGGCGCCCGGGCCTTGTGCATCGGCGGGAATCAGGCGCGCGACAGCAGCGTTGATAAACGCCCACTCTTCAGCGGTGAAATAGCTCGGCTCATAGGCCTTGCCGCTGGCCGCAGGCTGGGCCGGCGCGGCCTGGGCAGGCTCGGGCGTAGCCATCAGCATCGAACCGCCAAGGCCGGTGCTGGCAACCGTGACCACCGGGATCAAGGTCAAGGATTTGCGCAGGAAGTCACGCCGGGGGTTGTCTTGATCTTGATCAGACATGGGGCACCTCATCATGGGGTCACGGGTTTATCAGCGGCTTCTAGGGAGCAGCTTGAAGTTAGCGGCAGCAAGTTGGATCCAACCGATCCAAGGAGATAGAACGCAGCGGCAATCAATAGTTACAAATGATAGCAGGCTAAGGATCAGGAGAATCGGTTCATCAAGAAAAGAACATTGCTTCACGATTCTTTGACAGCCGCCTCACGCCCTGTTGACCCCTGTTCATCGACTCTGGGCGCCATCAACCTACTTCCCCCATTCGGTCACGTCGCCCATGTTCAAGCCACAATTACTGCCAGCCCTTGGTCTTGCATTCATGGCCTTGTTCGCCACGGCTCACGCCCACGCCGATGAAAACTCGTCCATCCGTTCGCCGGAGTGGGCGCAACCCGTGGGCGACCAGTACAACCTGCACCAGATGACACCCACGCTCTACCGCAGCGCGCTGCCGGACAGCAACGCGGCGCCCCTGCTGGAAAAACTCAAGATCGGCACCGTGATCAACTTCCTGCCGGAATCCGACGCCAGCTGGCTCAAGGCCCCTGGCATCCGGCAGGTGCAGTTGGCTTATCGCACCAACCATGTCGATGACACCGACGTGCTGGCAGCGCTCCGCGCGATCCAGGAGGCCCAGGCCAATGGCCCGGTGCTCATGCACTGCAAGCACGGCTCGGACCGCACCGGCCTGATGGCGGCGATGTATCGCGTCGTGGTTCAGGGATGGAGCAAGGAAGAGGCGTTGAACGAAATGACCCTGGGCGGGTTCGGTACCAGCAACGGCTTCAAGGATGGCATTCGCTACATGATGAAAGCCGATATCGACAAGTTGCGCACAGCCTTGGCGAAGGGCGATTGCAGCACCAGCGCCTTTGCCCTGTGTTCGATGAAGGATTGGATTACGACCTCCGGCAAGCCAGAGGAAAAACTGTAGGCGCAAGCTCGCGAAGAGCCTCAACGACGCCGCGGGTATCCTGAATGCCCGCGGCGTCCTCGCGTTTTTTCGCGAGCAAGCTCGTTCCTACAGGGGCTTGCGTGGGTGCGTCAGTCTTTCTTCAGCTTCGGATTAGGAAAAAACTGTACCGCCTGCACCTTCGGATCCGGCGCTTTCAACGCCGACGTATTGACCCGCGTGCCCAACTCCTTGGGCACCGACAAACCTTGATCATTCAGCGTATCGGTATACCCGCAAGCCACGCATTCGCGGTGCGGGACGCTGTCCTCGGTCCACATCTTGAGCTTGTCCGGCTCGCTGCACGCCGGGCAGACCGCCCCGGCGATAAATTGCTTCTTGGTGATCACAGGCCCGTCACTCATGCTGCCGCGCCCTCACTCAGGCCGCTGTGGCGCAAGAGTGCGTCAATCGACGGCGCGCGTCCGCGGAAGTCGACGAACAGCACCATCGGCTCCTGGGAGCCGCCACGGGCCAGGATGGCTTCGCGGAATGCGCGGCCGGTCTCGGCATTGAGCACGCCTTCTTCTTCGAACTTGGAGAAGGCGTCGGCCGACAGCACCTCAGCCCACTTGTAGCTGTAGTAACCCGCGGCATAACCGCCAGCAAAAATGTGCGCAAAGCTGTTGGGGAAACGGTTGTAGGCGGGTGGACGCATCACCGAGACCTCGTCGCGCACCCCTTCGAGCACCTGCGCCACACTGCGTCCGTCGCCATGTGTCGCATGCAATTCGAAGTCGAACAACGAGAACTCCAACTGTCGCACCATCATCAGGCCGGACTGGAAGTTCTTTGCCGCCAGCATTTTTTCCAGCAGGTCCTGGGGCAGCGGCTCACCGGTTTCATAGTGGCCGGAGATCAACGCCAAGCCTTCCGGCTCCCAGCACCAGTTTTCCATGAACTGGCTCGGTAACTCCACCGCATCCCAGGCCACGCCGTTGATGCCGGAAACGCCGGCGTGCTCAACGCGGGTCAGCAGGTGATGCAGGCCGTGGCCGAATTCGTGGAACAGGGTGGTCACTTCATCGTGGGTCAGCAGGGCCGGCTTGCCGCTGTCGGCCGGGGTGAAGTTGCACACCAGGTTGGCCACCGGGCTCTGCAGCACACCGTCGATGGTACGACGGCGGTCACGCGCGCCGTCCATCCAGGCACCGCCACGCTTGTTGGCGCGGGCGTACAGGTCGAAGAAGAAGCGACCGACATGCTGGCCGTTCTCCTTGATTTCGAACAGGCGCACGTCCGGGTGCCAGGTGTCGAAGCCTTTCTGTTCGGCGATTTCAATGCCGTACAGGCGCTGCACGATGGCGAACAGGCCGCTGAGCACTTTGTCGATCGGGAAGTAGGCGCGCAGGGCTTCCTGGGACACGCTGTAGCGTTGCTCACGCAGTTTTTCGCCGTAGAACCCGCTGTCCCAGCTTTGCAAGTCAGCGCAGCCTTGTTCGGCGGCGTAGGCCTTGAGCTGTTGCAGGTCCTGGGCGGCAAACGGCTTGCTGCGTTTGGCCAGGTCACGCAGGAAACTCAACACCTGGTCGCTGGACTCGGCCATCTTGGTGGCCAGGCTCAGTTCGGAGAACGAAGCGAAACCCAGCAGCTTGGCCAGTTCCTGGCGCAGGTCGAGGATCTGTTCCATCACCGGGCCGTTATCGTTCTGACCGGCATTCGGGCCTTGGTCCGACGCCCGGGTGCAGTAGGCGGCGTAGACTTCTTCACGCAGGGCGCGGTCCTGGGCGTAGGTCATCACCGCGTAATAGCTGGGGAACTCCAGGGTGATCAACCAGCCGTCGAGGCCTTTGGCCTGGGCAGCGGCGGCCATCTGCGCCTTGGCCGAGTCGGTCAGGCCGGCGAGCGTGGCTTCATCGGTGATGTGCTTGGTCCAGGCCTGGGTGGCATCCAGCAGTTGGTTGGAAAATTTGCTGCCCAGTTCGGAGAGTTTGCTCTGCACTTCGGCGTAACGTTTTTGCTGCTCGGGCGGCAAATCGATACCCGAGAGGCGGAAATCGCGCAGGGAGTGCTCCAGGATAGTTTTTTGCGCCACGTCGAAACCGGCGGCTTCCGGGCTGTTGGCCAGTGCTTCAAAAGCCTGGAACAGTTCACGGTTCTGGCCCATCTCGGTCGAATAGGCACTCAATGCCGGCAGGCATGCCTCGTAGGCTTCACGCAGTTCGGCGCTGTTGCATACGGCATTCAAGTGGCTGACCGGGCTCCAGGCGGCGCCCAGGCGGTCGTTGAGTTCGTCCATGGCCAGGACCAGGCCGGCCCACGTCGGATTTTTCCCCTGGCTTTGCAGGATGCCTTCGATGGCAACACGGTTGTCCGCGAGGATCTGTTCAATGGCCGGCTGCACGTGCTCGGCACGGATCGCCGAGAACGGCGGCAGGTCGTAGGACTGCAAAAGAGGGTTGTTCGCGCTCACGGTTGGCACCTTGGCTGAAGAAACGGGTAAGACAAAGATGGGGCCATCTTAATTACAATCAACGCCCACCGCAGCTATCAGCAGAAGAGAGAGAGGCTATCGTGACCCTTCGCACCTATCAGAACCACACGCCAACCCTGGGCGCCGGGGCTTTTGTCGACGTTTCGGCAGTGGTGATCGGCGATGTCGAAATCGGCACCGACAGCTCCGTTTGGCCGCTGACCGTGATCCGTGGCGACATGCACCGCATCCGCATCGGTGCGCGCACCAGCGTGCAGGATGGTTGCGTACTGCACATCACGCACGCGGGGCCGTTCAACCCGGAGGGTTTCCCACTGCTGATCGGCGACGACGTGACCATCGCCCACAAAGTCATGCTGCATGGCTGCAACGTGGGCAGCCGTATCCTGATCGGCATGGGCAGCATCGTGATGGACGGCGCGGTAGTGGAGGACGATGTGATCATCGGCGCTGGCAGCCTGGTGCCACCGGGCAAAAAACTGGACAGCGGTTTTTTGTATGTCGGCAGCCCGGTCAAGCAAATTCGCCCCCTGACGGACAAGGAGCGCGCCTTTTTTACCTACAGCGCCGCGAACTACGTAAAGCTCAAAGACCTGCACCTGGCAGAGGGGTTCGACCAGTGAACCTGCACTATCCGACCGTTTTATTCGACCTCGACGGCACCCTGACCGACCCACGCGAAGGCATCACCCGTTCGATCCAGTACGCCCTCGGCAGACTGGGGATCGATGAGCCTGACTTGACCAAACTGGAACACTTTATCGGCCCGCCGTTGCTGCAAGCGTTCATGCAGTTCTACGGTTTCGACGAGGCGAAGGCGTGGGAGGCGGTGAATTTCTACCGTGAGCGCTTCAAGGTCACCGGGCTGTATGAAAACCGGGTGTTCGACGGGGTTATGCCGTTGCTGGAAGAATTGAACGGCCAGGGACGCCAACTGTACGTGGCCACGTCCAAACCGTGGGTGTTTGCTCGCGAAATTGCGCGGCATTTCGATTTTGCCAAACATTTCAAGGTGATCTACGGCAGCGAGTTGGACGGCACGCGCACCAACAAGGTCGAGCTGATCGCCCACCTGATCAGCGAGGAGGGGCTGGACCCGGCGACCACCCTGATGATCGGTGATCGCAAGCATGATCTGATCGGCGCACGCAGCAATGGGCTGGATTCGGCGGCTGTCGGTTATGGGTTTGGTAGTTTCGAAGAGTTGAATGCTGAGGCGCCGACCTGGCACTTTGAGACGTTGGCGCAGATGCATCAGGCGTTTTTGCAGCGGCCCTGAGACCGCCATCGGAGGCAAGTTCGCCGATCAAATGTGGGAGGGGGCTTGCCCCCGATGAGCATGGGTATCTACGCAACTTTCAGACCTTGAGAACTCTCCCTGTGGCGAGCGGGCTTGCCCCGCGTTGGGCTGCGCAGCAGCCCTAAAACCTCAGTCCGCGGTCTATCTGAAACAGCGCGGTGATCTTAGTGGGGCTGCTTCGCAGCCCAACGCGGGGCAAGCCCGCTCGCCACAACAGCCCTGTCTGCCGGGAGGGCAGCGTTGAGCCTAAGTTGTGTAGATACCTATGCCCCGATGAGGCCTTACAGATCAACCCCCTTCCAACTGCCTCAACGCAGCCTTGCGCTCCCCCACCGGCAACTCGCCCAGCGTCTCCACCGCCGCATAGAACTTCAGCCAATCCCCGCCTTCCTGCCGAAACAACGCGGCAAACGCCGGCACCCATTGGTCATACAGCCCGAACGGCAACAACCGCGCGTTGTTCATGGGTTGGTTGATCCAGGCGTCATAACGCTTGTCGCCGCCCCACTGGCTGTCGCGCATGCGCTGGTAGTCACTGCGCAAGCGCTCAAATTCCGCCGCTTTGGCCCGCCTCATCAACGCAGCCGACAACGGCTGTGCGTACAAGGCCTCCAGGCGTTTGCGGGTATCAAGAATCAGGCGGATAAACTGATCGCGATGTTGCAATGCTGCATCGCTCAAAGGCGGCAGGCCACGGGCGGCGCGCCATTGTCGCGTGCCTTCCTGCTCGACGAAGTTGGCAAAGGACTCATTGAATTCGGTGTCGTCCTTCACATAGAAGCGCTGGTGCGCGAGCTCATGAAAGATCAACGTGGCCAGGCGCTCGTCCCCCCAATTCATCATTGAACTCATGATCGGGTCATTGAACCAGCCCAAGGTGGAATAGGCCTCGACCCCTCCGATCGATACATCCATGCCCTGTTGCTTGAGCAACGCCGCCTCGCCCCGTGCCGCGCCCTGGCTGTAATAGCCGCGATAGGCCACGCAGCCTGCAATGGGGAAGCAATGGTTCTGGGGGGAGAGGGAAAATTCCTCGGTGGCGAAGACGTTCCACACGACATAGGGCCGGCCGATATCGGCGTACAGGCGGTAACTCTGATTGTCGGGCAGGTGCAGATGCTGGCTGGCGAAGGTGCGGGCCTTCTGCGCTTGTGCAAGGCGGTCACGCAATAATTGCGGGCGAGAGGGATCAGCAATGACCTGCGCCACCGGCTCCCGGGCCTGCAACAACTGCCACTGGCCACTCGCCAACTGGCTGTAATAACTGACACTGGAGCAACCGCTGAGCAGCCCCACCAACAACCCCGGAAGAAAACGCCTGACCATGCCCCGACTGCTCCTGGGTAATTTGCTCGCCAGCCTATCGCGCCAGCACGGAATTTTTCCATGCCTGGGCATGTTTATACTCATGGGGAGTCTGTTGCCATCGGCAGCGGGCTCATACCTTTTCTTTCGTTGAGTGCCTGCCATGCGTCCGCTATTGCTTACCGTCGCCGCCCTGTTTCTCAGCGCCTGTGCCTCGACGCCCATCCCTCCGGTCGACCCCAAACAGGCCTGGGTCGATTTCGCCACGCCGACACCGGGCGCAAAACTGGTGATGGCCCAGCGACTGGACGGCAAGAACCTTCCGGACGGACGCTTCTTCCAGGTGCCGCCGGGCAGTCATGAGTTGATGGTGCGCTTTGATTTCGAGGTGCCGACCGGCGGCAGCCTCAATGGCTTTGGGCAAACGAGCGACCGTACCTGTTTCATCACCCTGCAGTATGACCATTTCGAGGCCGGCCAACGTTATCGCCTGGAAGGGCGCTCATTGGCCTTCACGCCGAATATCCGGCTGTATAACGCCGCTCGCCAATTGCTGGCTGAAGAACGCAGCGTCAACTGCCTGTGATCAGTCGTTATTTTTCTGATAGAGGATGCGCTTGGTGCCGTTTTCGCACGTACCGACAATCATCGCGCTGTCATGATTCTTGGCTTCTTCGGCGGTGATGATTTCCAGGGTGTAGGACGGAATCGCCTTGGCCTGGATATTCACTTCGATCTCTTTCCTGAGCTCTTCACAATCTTTTGGAGCGGCCACGGCCGATGTGGCCAGCACAGCGCAGATGATCGCCAAGGCAAAACGTTTCATGTGTGAAGCTCCCTGAATGCATGCGCACGGGTGTGCGCCTAAGGCTGCATAGGCTATAGGACCACATCGGGGAAACACGAGTTCTGATTTAACGCACAACTGAATGTGGGAGGGGGCTTGCCCCTCTCACATTTTTAAGACGGTGTCAGTTGACCAGCGTGGCATCCAGGCTGATTTTCGCATTCAGCACCTTGGACACCGGGCACCCTTCCTTGGCCTTTTTGCTCAATTCATCGAACTGCGCCTGGCCGGCGCCGGGGATCTTGGCCTTGAGCACCAGGTGCACGGCGGTGATCGCAAAGCCGCCCTCGACCTGGTCCAGGGTCACTTCGGCCTGGGTGTCGATGCTGTCAGCCTTGAGCCCGGCGTCGCCCAGGATCATGGAAAAGGCCATGGAGAAACAGCCGGCGTGGGCCGCACCAATCAGTTCTTCAGGGTTGGTGCCCTTGCCGCCTTCGAAACGGGCCTTGAAGCCGTAGGGCGCTTCGCGCAGTACGCCGGTTTCCGTAGAAATGGAACCCAAGCCAGTCTTCAGATCACCTTCCCAATGCGCGGATGCTTTTTTAACGATACTCATAGCTGTCTCCTCGAACGTGGTTTTGCGTCAGTAAGGGTTCTGAGGATAGTCGCCCCTGCAAAGTTCATCTTGTCGGAGAAACCTAGCAATTTAGTAGGAAATTTCACCCTCGCTATTGAATCTCGGGTATATGCCCTCATTGCATAGAACATGCACATGAAGCGGCAGGTTTTGGTTCGTCTAAAAAGCCTGCGCCCCCCATTTGGAGAAGCAGGCTTATGAAATCGCTGTCCGACGTGAAGTTCTCAACCCTCGACCTGGTGCCCGTACGGGCCAACGGCAGTCCGGCGCAGTCACTGCGCAACTCCCTGGACCTGGCCCAGCACGTGGAAAAATTCGGCTACCACCGTTTCTGGGTGGCGGAACACCACAATATGGACGGTATCGCCAGTTCGGCGACCTCGGTACTGCTGGGCTACCTGGCCGGTGGCACCTCGACCATCCGCGTCGGCTCCGGTGGCGTGATGCTGCCCAACCACGCGCCGCTGGTGATCGCCGAGCAGTTCGGCACCCTGGAAAGCCTCTACCCCGGTCGTATCGACCTGGGCCTGGGCCGCGCTCCCGGCTCCGACCAAATGACCGCCCGCGCCCTGCGCCGTGAGCGCTCCGGCAGCGCCGACGACTTCCCGGAAGATGTGGCCGAACTGATGGCCTACCTGGGCCCACGCACCCCCGACCAACGGGTGATCGCCGTACCGGGCACCGGTACCAACGTGCCGGTCTGGCTGCTGGGTTCCAGCCTGTTCAGCGCGCAACTGGCGGGGGAGCGCGGTTTGCCCTACGCCTTCGCCTCCCATTTCGCACCACGCCTGATGCATGAGGCGATTCGCGTGTACCGCAACCACTTCAAGCCTTCCGCCGTGCTCGACAAGCCCTACGTGATGCTCGGCATTCCGCTGGTGGCCGCGGATACGGATGAGCAAGCCGATTACCTGGCCACTTCGGTGTACCAGCGCATCCTGGCGCTGATGCGCGGGCAGAGCCTGGTGCAGCGCCCACCGGTGAAAACCATGGATGGCCTGTGGCTGCCCCATGAAAAAGACGCGGTCGGCAGCTTCCTCGGCCTGGCGATGGTGGGCAGCCCGGCGAAGATCCGCGCCAAACTGGAGGTGTTGATCGAACAGACCGGCGCCGACGAATTGATCTTCACCTGCGACCTGTACGAGCACGCCGACCGGATTCATTCCTACGAACTGCTGGCGCAGTTGATGAAGGGCTAAACCCCAGGCGAAAAAAAACCGACGCACCTGCGTCGGTTTTTTATGTCCGGAGCACGGGATTAACCGCGCTTGTAGACGATTTCCTTGGTGCCACCTTCGCAGGTGCCGACCACTTTTTCGGACGAGGCGCCTTTATCCACCACTTCCAGCGAATAATGCTGAACGCCTTTCGCATCCAACTTTGCTGCAATCTCGCTTTTCAGCTCTTCACAAGGCTTGCCCGCCGCCAGGGCTGTGCCCGCCATGCTCAACAAACCTACCGCCAACAGGAACTTCTTCATCCGTTACTTTCCTTGCGCTGATCGAAAAGAGCATGCCGATGCTTGTCGCATCGGCCCCCATTGTTTGTAGCGCAGGTTATGGCAATCGGCCAGCCGGCAAGTTCAACCGACTCGATCAACTACTGGCAATTCGGAACCCCACCTTCAGCGTCACCTGGAAGTGCGCGGCCTTGCCGTCCTTGATATGGCCACGGGTTTCCGTCACCTCGAACCACTCCAGGTGCTTGATGCTCTTGCTGGCTTCGGCCAGGGCGTTGTTGATCGCATCTTCAATGCTGGTGGTCGACGAGCCGACCAATTCGACTTTCTTGTAGGTGTGGTGATCAGACATGGGGTTTCTCCTGAGAATGGTCAATAAAGCCTAGCAGTCAATGTTCATACTGCTTCTGGCGACCATTACGGCCTGAAAGTTCAGATTTACTGCACTTTCTGAAACCGGCGCAGTCGGTATCTACACACGCCACTCAATCACTTCAGGAGAGTCCACATGGCCAACACTTCTTTACGCAAAGCGTCGCTGGAAAGCATGGAAGCCGAGATTTCGAGCCTGCTCAAGTCCCTTGAGAGCCTCAAGGATGATGCGTCCGATGAGTCGCGCAAAACCCTGAAGGCCCTGAAAAGCAACGCCGAGAATGCCCTTAAGCACTCGCGCCACCTGATCAGCGACGCCTACGAAGAAAGCAAAGTCAAAATCCGCGAAACCGGTGTCGCCACCCGCGACTACGCACAAGAGCACCCATGGACCACCGCTGGCGTTGCCGTTGGCGCACTGGGCCTGCTGGCGGCTTACCTGCTGTGCAAGCGCGGTGACTGATACGCCGGCTAGCCCGGTTGGCGCAACAGCTCAGCCTTGAGCCACTGTGCCAGCTGCCGAGCGCGCCCGTCTGCGGCGCGCTTGGGCAGCCACAATGCCAGGTGCGCCGGGGTTTCACTGAACCCCCACGGCGCTACCAGGCGACCCGCTCGCAGGTCCTCTGCCACCAGTGGTTGCGGCGCAATCGCCACCCCCAGCCCAGCCACTGCCGCCTCCAGCAAGTAATACAAATGCTCAAACCCTTGCCCGAGCTTCAATGCTCCTGGCTCGATGCCGTGCTGCTGCGCCCAACTCGGCCAGGCTTGCGGGCGCGAGGTGGTGTGCAACAGTGCTTCACCGCACAGCGCCGAGGCGGGCGCTTGGCGCAAGCGCTCGTAACCGGCGAAACGCGGGCTCATTACCGGGCCGATGCGCTCGCTGGCCAGCTCATACACCTGCATATCCGCCGGCCACGGTGGCTCGGCAAATACCAATAGGGCGTCCAGCCCGGGCCGCCGCGGGTCGAGATCGCCTTCGCCGGCCGACAAATGCAGGCGCAAGTCGGGCAGGTCGGCATTCAAACGGCCCAAGCGAGGAATGAACCAGCGCGCCAGCAAACTGCCGGAACAGCCGAGCACGAACGGGGCATCGGCGCTGCTTTGCGTGAGTTCGGCGCACACATCCCGCAACCGCTCGAACGCCTCGGCACTCGCATCCCGCAGGCGAACACCGGCATCTGTGAGTTTGAGTCCGCGTCCATCCTTGACGAACAGGCTGACACCCAAATGTTCCTCCAGCACTTTCAGCTGACGGCTGACCGCACCGTGGGTCACATGCAACTGCTCTGCTGCCTGGCTGACGCTGTTGAGGCGGGCGGTGGCTTCGAATGCGCGCAAGGCATTGAGGGGGGGAAGGTCTCGGCTCATCTGTGAGTTTTCCTGACAGGTTGCGTCGATCTTATCGGTTTTCAGCGTCAGGCGTCAGGGGTAGAGTGGCCGTCATTGTTTCTTACACACCTTCTTTCCAGGAGCGCCCCATGACTCAGTCCCAGACCGATCTGCGCAACGGCCCCGACGCCAATGGCCTGTTCGGCGCATTCGGCGGCCGCTACGTGGCCGAAACCCTGATGCCGTTGATCCTCGACCTGGCCCGCGAATACGAAGCGGCCAAGATTGATCCGGCGTTCAATGAGGAATTGGCCTACTTCCAGCGCGACTACGTGGGCCGTCCAAGCCCGCTGTATTTCGCCGAGCGCCTGACTGAGTTCTGCGGCGGCGCCAAGATCTACCTCAAGCGCGAAGAGCTGAACCACACCGGCGCGCACAAGATCAACAACTGCATTGGCCAGATCCTGCTGGCGCGGCGCATGGGCAAGAAACGCATCATCGCCGAGACCGGCGCCGGCATGCACGGCGTGGCCACCGCCACCGTGGCCGCGCGCTTCGGCCTGCAATGCGTGATCTACATGGGCACCACCGACATCGAGCGCCAGCAGGCCAACGTGTTCCGCATGAAACTGCTGGGCGCTGAGGTGATCCCGGTGGTCGCCGGCACCGGCACCCTGAAAGACGCGATGAACGAAGCCCTGCGCGACTGGGTCACCAACGTCGACGACACCTTCTACCTGATCGGCACCGTGGCCGGCCCGCACCCCTACCCGGCGATGGTGCGTGATTTCCAGGCCGTGATCGGCAAGGAAACCCGCACCCAGCTGCAAGCCCAGGAAGGCCGCCTGCCCGACAGCCTGGTGGCATGCATCGGTGGCGGCTCCAACGCGATGGGCCTGTTCCACCCCTTCCTGGATGACACCAGCGTCGAAATCATCGGCGTCGAAGCGGCCGGCCACGGCATCGAAACCGGCATGCATGCCGCCAGCCTCAACGGTGGCGTACCGGGCGTGCTGCACGGCAACCGCACGTTCCTGTTGCAGGACGACGACGGCCAGATCATCGACGCCCACTCGATTTCCGCCGGCCTCGACTACCCCGGCATCGGCCCTGAACACGCCTGGTTGCACGACATCGGCCGCGTCCAGTACACCTCGGTGACCGACCACGAAGCGCTCGACGCCTTCCACAAATGCTGCCGCCTGGAAGGGATCATCCCCGCCCTGGAAAGCGCCCACGCCCTGGCCGAAGTGTTCAAGCGTGCGCCAACCCTGCCCAAGGATCACCTGATGGTGGTCAACCTGTCCGGCCGTGGCGACAAAGACATGCAGACCGTGATGCACCACATGGAACAGTCCCAGCAGGAGAAACACTAAATGAGCCGCCTGCACACTCGCTTTGCGCAACTCAAGGAACAAAACCGCGCCGCCTTGGTGACCTTCGTCACCGCTGGCGACCCGGGTTATGACACCTCCCTGGCGATTCTCAAGGGTTTGCCGGCTGCCGGTGCCGATGTCATCGAACTGGGCATGCCGTTCACCGACCCGATGGCCGACGGCCCCGCCATCCAACTGGCCAACATCCGTGCGCTTGAGGCCAAGCAGAATCTGGTGAAAACCCTGCAGATGGTGCGTGAGTTCCGTAAAGACAACCACGACACTCCGCTGGTGCTGATGGGTTACTTCAACCCGATCCACAAATATGGGGTGCCGAAGTTTATTGCCGACGCCAAGGAAGCCGGTGTGGACGGCCTGATCGTGGTCGACATGCCGCCTGAGCATAACGGTGAGCTGTGCGACCCGGCTCAGGCAGCAGGCATCGACTTTATCCGCCTGACCACGCCGACCACCGACGACGTGCGCCTGCCCACCGTTCTCAACGGCAGCTCCGGCTTTGTGTACTACGTGTCCGTGGCCGGTGTGACGGGGGCTGGTGCCGCCACCCTGGAACACGTTGAAGAAGCCGTGACCCGCCTGCGTCGGCATACCGACCTGCCGATCAGCATCGGTTTTGGTATCCGTACGCCGGAACAAGCCGCGGCCATCGCGCGCCTGGCCGATGGTGTAGTGGTGGGCTCAGCGCTGATCGATCACATCGCCAACGCCAGCAACGATCAACAAGCGATCGATGGGGTATTGAGCCTGTGCGCGGCGCTGTCGGAAGGTGTCCGTAACGCCCGTAAGTAAACGCCATGTAGCCAGAGGTAAAGTTCCTGATACAGAGGAATCAACGCGCGCAATCACGGCCTAAACAGCAAGACCAAGGGATTTCGAACCTCGTTCGAGATCCCTTTTTTTGTATGTGTGCCCTGAGGAATACCCGATGAAAATGCCTAAATCCGTGATTGCCGGTCTTGGTGTGCTGGTGCTTGGCGCCAGCGCCCTGGTGCACGCCGCACCGCCCGACCAGCGCGATGACGACCGTGGCGGCCCGCAAGGCCAGCACGAGCAGCGTGGCGATGACCATCGGGGCCCACCGGATGATCGACGTGGCGGCCCGCCCCGGGACTTCGGCCCCGTGCGCCAGATCATCCATGACAACCACGGCCAGTTCTCCCGGGGCGCGCCGCCGCCGCCCAACGTGCGCCTGGTACGCGGTCAGCCGCTGCCCCGTGGGTACTACGGCGAACGCCTGGACAACCGCGCCCTGGCACGCCTGCCGGTCTACCCAGGTTATGAATGGCGCCGCTCGGGGCCGGATGTGGTGTTGATTGCCGTAGGGACAGGCATCGTCTACGAGATTCTGGACGGTGTGCTCAACTAAGCCTTTCCACAGCCCACTGTAGGAGCGAGCTTGCTCGCGAAAAACGTCCTGACGACGCGCTCATCCAGAATGCCCGCGTTATCGTTGACGATCTTCGCGAGCAAGCTCGCTCCTACAGTTAAACGGTTGTGTTAAAGCTCGATGCGTTCGACTTTGCCTACGAGCAATATGTAGGAAAGTGCCCCAAGCAACGCCAGCACCGCGATGTAGGTAATCGCCGGTGCAAACGAATCCCCGCTGGCCAGGAAGCCAATCACGATCGGTGTGGCAATCGCCGCCAGGTTGCCGATGAAGTTAAATACCCCACCGGTCAGCCCCAACAAGCGCGCAGGTGCCAGGGTCGACACCAGCGACCAGGTAATCGACGCCAAGCCATTGCCAAAGAACGCCACCGCCAGGAACGCAATCACCCACGCCGTCGAATCCACATAGTTGGCGCCAATGATCGCCGTGGAAATCAGCAGCCCGCCAATGATCGGCAATTTGCGTGCAAACCCTACCGACGCCCCCCGGCGAATCAGCCAGTCGGAGAAAATCCCGGAACACAGCACACCCACGAACGCCGCCAGGAATGGCAACGACGCGAGCAGGCCGGACTTGATGAAGTCCATGCCGCGATATTTCACCAGGTAGGTCGGGAACCAGGTCAGGAAGAACCACAACGTGGAGTTCAGGCAGAACTGGCCGAGGTAGATGCCCCAGAGTTTGCGCTTGCTCAGCACAATCCCCAGGTCGACCCAACTGAACGGTGCCTTGACCGCTTTCGCCTGCATATCCACCAAACCGCCGCCTTCACGGATCAGCTCGATCTCGGCCACGTTGGCGCCTTTAAAATCCTTAGGCTCGCGATACACCGCGTACCAAACCAGCGCCCACAGAATGCCCACGCCACCGGTGGCTACAAACACCATATGCCAGCCGAATGCGTGCTGCAGCCAGGCCAATACCGGCGTGAGGAACGCCAACCCGACAAATTGCCCGGAGGTATAGACGCCAATCGCAGTGGCCCGCTCACGCTCAGGAAACCAGGTAGTGACCACGCGGCTGTTGATGGGATACGCCGGGGCTTCCAGGGCACCCACCGCCATGCGCAGGACGAACAGCGCGATAAAGCTGGCGGCGAAGCCCAGCATCACGGTGGCAATCGACCACAGCAGCAGGGCCGCCGTGTAGAGAATGCGCGGCGGCACGCGGTCGACCAACCAGCCGCCGGGGATCTGCATGGCGGCGTAAGTCCAGCCGAACGCGGAGAAAATCAACCCGACATGCACCGGGTCGATGCCCAGCTCGCTGGTCAACGCCGGGGCGGCAATCGACAGGTTGCTGCGGTCGAGGTAGTTGATCACCACGGTGATAAACAGCAGCACCATGATGAAAAAACGCTTTCTGGTAGGCGTGACTAAAGAAGCCTGCCCGGTGAAGGATTCAGGGTGCATGGGGTTGCCTCTTCTTATGTTTATTGAGGACTGAAACTGAGCTGACTGAAGAAATCGGATCAACATGTGGGAGGGGGCTTGCCCCCGATAGCGGTGTGTCAGCTAGCACATCCATAGCAGGCAGACTGCAATCGGGGGCAAGCCCCCTCCCACATTTTTTGATCGCATTGATTCAGTCAGAGGCTGTTACCACTCGGCAAAGCTGCCATCGGCATGACGCCAGATCGGGTTGCGCCAGCGGTGGCCGATGGCCGCGCGCTCGATCACGTATTCCTCGTTGATCTCGATGCCCAGGCCCGGCCCGTTGGGGATCTTCACGAAGCCCTGGTCATAGTCGAACACGCCCGGATCGCGCACGTAGTCGAGCAGGTCGTTGCTCTCGTTGTAGTGAATGCCCAGGCTCTGCTCTTGGATAAACGCGTTGTAGCAAACCGCGTCCAGTTGCAGGCACGCCGCGAGGGCTATCGGGCCCAACGGGCAGTGCAGGGCCAGGGCCACGTCGTAGGCTTCGGCCATGTTGGCGATCTTGCGGGTTTCGGTAATACCGCCGGCATGGGAAGCGTCCGGCTGGATGATGTCGACATAGCCTTCGCTGAGCACACGCTTGAAGTCCCAACGCGAGAACAGGCGCTCGCCCAGGGCAATCGGCGTGCTGGTCAGCGGTGCGAGTTCTTTCAGCGCTTCATAGTTTTCGCTGAGCACCGGCTCTTCGATAAACATCAGTTTGTACGGATCCAGTTCCTTCATCAGCACCTTGGCCATGGGCTTGTGCACGCGGCCATGGAAGTCGACGCCAATGCCCACGTTAGGGCCGACGGCATCGCGCACGGCGGCGACGTTGGCCAGGGCCAGGTCGACCTTTTCAAAGCTGTCGACGAACTGCAATTCTTCAGTGCCGTTCATTTTCACCGCAGTGAAGCCACGGGCCACGGCTTCTTTGGCGGCGCGGGCGGTGTCGGCGGGGCGATCGCCGCCGATCCATGAATACACGCGGATCTTGTCGCGCACCTGACCGCCCAGCAGGTCGCTGACCGACACTCCCAGGGCTTTGCCCTTGATGTCCCACAGCGCCTGATCGATGCCGGCCAAGGCGCTCATGTGCACGGCGCCGCCGCGATAGAAGCCGCCGCGGTAGAGCACGGTCCAGATGTCTTCGATATTGCGTGGGTCCTTGCCGATCAGGTAATCGGACAGTTCCTCGACCGCCGCCGCCACGGTGTGGGCGCGGCCTTCGACCACAGGTTCGCCCCAGCCGGTCACGCCTTGGTCGGTTTCAATCTTGAGGAAGCACCAGCGCGGTGGAACGATAAAGGTCGTCAGTTTGGTGATTTTCATCTTCTTATCTCTCTTGTCGATGCAGCGCCAAGGCGCAAAGCTTGCGATCAGTTCAGGGCATCAATTCAGCGCGTTCCAGGCTGCGACATAGGCTTGGGCACTGCTCGCCACCTGGTCCACGGACATGCCCGGCTTGAACAACCCCGAGCCGAGGCCAAAGCCCCTGGCGCCTGCGTCGAAATACACCTGCATGTTGTCCGGGGTCACGCCACCTACCGGCAGCAACAGCGTGCCCGCCGGCAAGACCGCCAGCCACGCCTTGATCACCGCCGGCCCCATTTGCTCGGCCGGGAACAGCTTCAACACATCCGCACCTTCGGCCAGCGCGGCGAACGCCTCGGTCGGGGTGGCAACGCCGGGCGACAGGTACAGGCCCGCGGCTTTCGCGGCGCGCAGCACCTTGGCATCGCTGTGCGGCATCACGATCACCTGGCCGCCGGCGGCCTTGACCTGCTCGACCTGCTCGGGCGTCAACACCGTGCCGGCGCCGATCAGGCAATCGTCGGGCAGGCTGTCGCGCAGGGTGCGGATGCTGGTGTAAGGGTCGGGTGAGTTGAGCGGAACTTCGATTACCCGGAACCCGGCCTCGTACAGCACCTGGCCGACCGCCTCGGCTTCGTCTGGGCGCAGGCCGCGCAGGATGGCGATCAAACCGTTGTGTGCAAGTGCTTGCTTGAGCATGTCAGGCCTCCAGGGCAGGTTGAATGAGCCCGGCCGCCAGCGCCAGTTGCCATAGGCCGCGCTCGGTGGCTTCCTGCGCCAGGCTGACGTGGGCGAAGTCGCAGAGCGCGAGGGCGCGTTGATAGCGGGCACAGAGTGGCGCGGCACCGACCAGGATGATCGGCGTGTGTTTGGCGCCAGCCGGCAAGCCAGCGAGTTCATGACCGATCAGCAGGCCGGAGAGGTAATCGGGTTGCTGCTCGGCGCCGAGTTCGGCGGTCAGCCCCAGGGTGCGTGCACTGAACAAGGTCGACAGCACCCCGCGCTGACCGTCCGACGAGCGCGCAACCTGCACGCCTCGGTCGAAGGCGTCGGCCTGGAAATGCTCGGGGGTCTTCTGGGTGCGGCCGAGAATGCTGTGCTTGCTCAGCACCGCGAACAGCTCGCCGGTCATGAAGGTGTCGAAGTGGGTGATGCAGCCGTCGGCGACCTCGACCCATTTGGAATGGCTGCCGGGCAGGCCGATCAATAACTCACCACCGGCCCGCAGGTGTTGCAGCACGCCCAGCACCTGGGTTTCTTCGCCGCGCATCACATTGGGCAAGCCGACCTGTTCGATAACGCCGGGCACGATATACACATCGACACCGCGCAGGCTGCGTACGCGGTGCAATGCCTGGCCCAGGCTGGCGACATCGACAGGGGTATTGCGATAGGCCGCCTCGCTCCAGCCCTGGGCGCTGCCGACCATGCCACAGGCAATGACCGCAAGGGTCGGTTGAGCATCGAGCCAATCACCGCAGGCGGCATCGAACGCCAACTCGAAGCCATTGCTGCAGCGTGTGCCAGCGATGTCCCGTGGCTCAACGGGCAAGTGCATGATCCCGAACGCCAGCGAGCGCTGTTCGAGCACGACGCCAGCCGGGCCAAGTTTATAAGCACGAAGGGAGCTGGTCCCCCAGTCGAGCGCGATCAATTGCGCCTGCATCGCTTCACCTGAAATGAGTGGGTGCTGAAAAAAGCAGATGGGCGAATATAAACCTATGCTGGCGAATATCTCAATATATAAATATCAGTCCCATATAGTGAGACAAGGCAATGTGAATCCCGAGACTTCCGCGCCTGGTAACAAGCAGGAAGAAATCGGTTTATCGGGGAAGGGAAGTTAAAAACCCGACAGATCCAGCTCGCGCATCGCGCCCATCCAGATCGCGTAGTCGGTGTGGTCCTTCAGGTCATTGCCGGTGTCCGGGTGCAGGAACACCACCAGGCCATTGCGATTGAGCGCCAGCCACGGCAGCACCACACCGATGTATTCCGGGTCGAACGCCAGTTGGCAGCTCCAGTCCGGGTGCGGGCCGACCGGCCGCTCATGCACACGGCCCATGTGCAGCGGGAACAGCCTGGCGGCGTCCTCACAGAACTGGCGCGCCTGGTCAAGGGTGCTGGCGTCGAAGTAGACATGGGCGTGGTAGCCCTTGATACGTTGCATGGCGAAATCCGCGTCCAATGTGCGGCAAATCCTAGACCGCAATCGACGGCAGGGCCAGCCCGGTCAACGACTGTGCGCTGCTCGCCTGTTCCGCCAGCAACCAGTCGACAAAACGCTCCACCAATTGGCCCCGACGTTTGCGCTGGGGTTGCACCACGTAATAGCCGAAGCGCGAGATCACCGTGTCGCTGATCGGCCGGCACAGCCACTTCTGTTCCAGCAGGTTATCGACCAGGTGACGCCAGCCGATGGCCACTCCCTGGCCAGCAATCGCCGCCTGGATCAGCAGGGTGTAGTTATCAAAGCGCAATTGGCCAGGGGTCGGAGCCCGGGTAATGCCCAGCTCGCGAAACACGCCGCTCCAGTCGAACCATTGGCTGTTGTTTTCCTGGCGCAGGTGCAGCAGGGGATAGTCCGGCAAATTCTGCACCGTCAATGGCGTGTCCTGGTCCCTGAGCCACTGCGGGCTGCACACGGGGAACACTTCTTCGTTGAACAGCCACAGGCTGTCGCCCTGCTTGAAACGGCCATCGCCGAATAACACTGCCACGTCGATGTCGCTACGCAGGGTCGCATGGTTGCGCTCACTGGTGACCAGGCTCACATCCACCTGGGGGTTGGCCGCGTGGAAGCGATGCAGGCGCGGCATCAGCCAGTAGGCGGCGAAGGCGAAGTCGGTGGCCACTTGCAGCACTTCATGCTGGTCCTGCTGGGTGATCACGCTCAGGCCGTGATTGATGGCTTGCAAACCGCCTTGCACATGCTCGAACAGCAGGGCGCCGGCATCGGTCAGTTCGATGCCACGGTAGATGCGATCAAACAGGCGGATCGTCAGTTGTTCTTCGAGACGCTTGATCTGTTGGCTGATGGCGGGCTGGGTAGTGCCCAGCTCTACCGCGGCAGCAGTAAAGCTGCGATGGCGCGCCGCCGCCTCGAACGCACGCAGCAGGTCGAGGGATACATCGCCGAGGGCTTCATACATAAGCTGTGCTTATCCTAGACATTGCCTTTCATGGGCTTTACCCCATTCTGCATGGGCTGCATGCTCATTCGCATAAACACCGCCTATGGAATGCCGAAGACCCATGAAGCGCAAGAACATTCTTTTCATCATGGCCGATCAAATGGCCGCGCCGCTGCTTCCGTTCTACGGATCTTCCCCGATCAAACTGCCGAACCTGAGCCGCCTCGCGGCGCAAGGCGTGGTGTTCGACGCCGCCTATTGCAACAGCCCGCTGTGTGCACCGTCGCGCTTTACCCTGGTCAGCGGCCAGTTGCCGAGCAAGATTGGCGCCTATGACAACGCGGCCGATTTTCCCGCCGATGTGCCGACCTACGCCCACTACCTGCGTCGCCTGGGCTACCGCACCGCGTTGTCGGGCAAGATGCACTTCTGCGGCCCGGACCAGTTGCACGGCTACGAAGAGCGCCTGACCAGCGACATCTACCCGGCCGACTATGGCTGGGCGGTGAACTGGGACGAACCCGACGTACGACCCACCTGGTACCACAACATGTCATCGGTACTGCAAGCCGGCCCGTGTGTGCGTACCAACCAGCTGGATTTCGATGAAGAGGTGGTGTTCAAGGCCCAGCAGTACCTGTTCGACCATATCCGCGAGGACGGTGACCAGCCGTTCTGCCTGACCGTGTCGATGACCCATCCTCACGACCCGTACACCATTCCCAAGCCGTTCTGGGACCTGTACGACGACAGCGACATCCCTTTACCTGCGACGCCCGCCCAGGCCGATCTCGACCCGCACTCCCAACGCCTGCTCAAGGTCTACGACCTGTGGGACAAGCCGCTGCCGGTAGACAAGATCCGCGACGCGCGCCGTGCTTATTTCGGCGCATGCAGCTACATCGACAGCAATGTCGGCAAGCTCCTGCAAACCCTGGAAGACACCGGCCTGGCCGACGATACGATCATCGTCTTCTCCGGCGACCATGGCGACATGCTCGGCGAGCGCGGCCTCTGGTACAAAATGCACTGGTTTGAAATGGCCGCGCGCGTGCCGTTGCTGGTCAGTGCGCCGGGGCAGTTCGCGGCGGGTCGCGTGACCCAGGCTGTCTCCACCGCCGACCTGCTGCCAACCCTGGTGGAACTGGCCGGTGGCGAACTGGACGCGCGCTTGCCGCTGGATGGCCGCTCACTGGTCCCGCACTTACAGGGCAAGGGCGGGCATGACGAAGTGTTCGGCGAATACATGGCCGAAGGCACCATCAGCCCGCTGATGATGATTCGCCGTGGCGCGTACAAATTCATCTACAGCGAAGACGACCCGTGCTTACTGTTCGATGTGCAAAACGACCCGCACGAGCGGGAAGACCTCAGCCAGTCACCGGAACACCGACCACTGTTCGAGGCGTTTTTGAGTGAAGCGCGGGCCAAATGGGACATCCCGGCGATCCACCAGCAGGTGCTCGCCAGCCAACGCCGTCGTCGCCTGGTGTTCGAGGCGCTGACCCAAGGCAAGCTGAAGAGCTGGGATCACCAGCCACTGGTCGACGCCAGTCAGCAATACATGCGCAACCATATCGACCTCGATGACCTGGAGCGCAAGGCACGTTATCCACAACCCTGCCAAACCAATAAATAGACAGAGGGAAGGCCATGCAAAAGTTGACTGCGGTAGTGGGCATGTTGGTGCTGAGTAGCGCCAATGCGTATGCGGACACCAGCTGTGACACGGTAAAAATGGCCGATCCGGGCTGGAGCGACATTGCCGCCACCAATGCCATCACCGGTTTTCTGTTGAACGGCATGGGCTACAAGGTCAAGGTCGACACCCTGGCGGTGCCGATTACCTTTGGCGGGCTCAAGGACGGCCAGGTGGATGTGTTCCTGGGTAACTGGATGCCGGCGCAGCAAGGCTTCTATGACAAGTTCGTGGCCAATGGCGAGGTGGTGCAACTGGCGAAAAACCTCGACGGTACCGAGTTCACCCTCGCCGTGCCGGACTATGTGTGGGACGCCGGAGTGCATGACTTTGCCGACCTGAACACATTTGCCGACAAGTTCGACAAGAAGATCTACGGGATCGGCTCCGGTGCGCCGGCCAATATCTCGTTGCAGGAAATCATCAAGAAGAATGACTTCGAGCTGGGCCAGTGGAAGCTGATCGAGTCCAGCGAACAGGCAATGCTCGCCGAAGTGTCACGGGCCGTGAAGAAACAACGCTTCGTCACCTTCCTCGGCTGGACACCACACCCGATGAACGTGCAGTTGAAAATGCACTACCTCAAAGGCGGCGAGAAATACTTCGGTGACACCGGCAGCGTGTATACCCTGACCCGTAAAGGGTATGCACAAGCCTGCCCGAATGTTGGAAAGCTGCTGACCAACCTGAGTTTCACCCAGGAGATGGAGAACAGCATCATGGCTGAGGTAGTCAACAACAAGGTCAGCAACGCGGATGCGGCGAAGACGTGGCTCAAGACCAACCCGGCAGTGCTGGAAAAGTGGCTCGATGGCGTGAAAACCGTAGATGGCCAGGATGCGTTGCCAGCGGTAAAAGCCAAACTCTAGATGACACCTCCGCCCTTTGGAGAGGGGTCCCGTGACAGGCTTGCGTGCTCTGACAGGCTGACTTTCTGTGGCAAACGAGCTTGTCGTGGTGATCGGGCTTGTTGTGGTGGTCGGGCTTGTTGTGGTGGTCGGGCTTGTTGTGGCGAGCGGGCTTGCCCCGCGTTGGGCTGCGCAGCAGCCCCAGTGAAGGCCCAATCCTAACCGTGGGATCTGGAGCGTCTGGTTTTGGGGCCGCTTCGCGCCCCAACGCGGGGCAAGCCCGCTCGCCACAGTAAGTCCGCTCGCCACAACCTGATAATCTGCCCCGAACCTTTCTATCCGAGTTTGCGATGCACAGGCCCAACCGCCACACACTCTTCCCCTTCCTGAGCTGGCTGCCGCGTCAAACCCGAGCCAGCGTCGGTCGGGACGCGATGGTCGGGCTCAGCGGCGCCGTCCTCGCCTTGCCGCAGTCGATTGCCTACGCCCTCATTGCCGGTCTTCCCGCCGAATACGGCCTGTACGCCGCAATTATCCCGGTACTGATCGCCTGCCTCTGGGGCTCGTCCTGGCACTTGATCTGTGGCCCCACGGCGGCGATTTCCATTGTGCTGTACGCCAGCGTCAGCCCCTTGGCCGTGCCCGGGTCTCAGGACTACATCACCCTGATCCTGTTGCTGACATTCCTGGCCGGGCTGTTCCAGTGGTTGCTGGGCATGCTGCGCTTTGGCGCGCTGGTGAACTTCGTCTCGCATTCGGTGGTGCTGGGTTTCACCCTGGGCGCCGCCGTGGTGATTGCCCTGGGGCAGTTGCCTAATCTGCTGGGCCTGGATTTGCCGAGCCAGGCCACGGCAATCAATAGCCTGCTCGCACTGATCCACCATAGCGGCGAATGGGACCACGCATCGCTCGCCCTCGGGCTCGGCACTTTGCTGGTGGGTGCGTTGCTCAAATACCTTGTGCCTCGCTGGCCAACGCTGCTGATCGCGCTGGCCTTGGGCAGCCTGGCGGCGTGGCTGTGGCCGGGGATGTTCGGGCATGTGGCGCGGGTCAGCGCGTTCATCGGCAAACTGCCGCCGTTCAGCCCGTTGCCGCTGGATCCGGACATGATCCTGCGCCTGCTGCCCAGCGCCGTTGCGGTGGGCATGCTGGGGCTGGTGACCAGCCTGTCGATTGCCCGTTCGCTGTCAGCTCGCTCGCAACAACTGCTCGATGCCAACCAGGAAGTTCGTGCGCAGGGTTTATCCAATATCGTTGGTGGATTTTTCTCCGGGTATTTGTCAGCCGGTTCCTTCACCCGCTCTGGCCTCAGCTATGAGGCGGGCGCCTGTTCGCCGTTGGCAGGGGTGTTTTCCGCCTTATGGGTGGCCTTGTTTGCGCTGTTCGGCGCCGCACTGATCGCGCATATTCCGATCCCAAGCATGGCCGCCAGCATCTTGCTGATTTCCTGGGGCCTGGTGGATCGTCGGGGTATTCGCGCGTTGTTCCGCGTGAGCCGGGCAGAATTCGTAGTGATGAGCCTGACCTGCGTCGCCACCTTGCTTCTGGAGTTACAAACGGCGATTTATGCGGGGGTGTTGGCGTCGTTGTTTTTCTACCTCAAGCGCACGTCCCAGCCACGGGTTCAACAATGGCGTGAAGGGGACGAAGATGTGTTGCGCGTCGGCGGGTCGATTTTCTTTGGCGCCAGCCATTACCTGCAAGTGCGCTTGCAAAGCTTGCAGGGTGTACGGGTAGTGATCGAGGCGCAGCAGATCAACTTTATCGACTATTCCGGGGTGGAGATGCTGCACCAGGAGGCGCGTCGTTTAAGAGGGCTGGGGCGTAGCCTGACACTGCGCCGCGCCAGGCCGCAGGTGGTGGAGGAGTTGAAAAAACTGGAAGGGGCCGACCAATGCCCCATCCATTTCGAAGACTGAATACGGTTAAACAGGGGGGGGCTTGCCCCCTCCCACAGTTTGTTGAGTGTCAGGCCAACTGGCGGCGCAACTCGGCCAACACCGGCGCCGAATCCGGCCGCACACCACGCCACAGGAAGAACGCTTCCGCCGCCTGCTCCACCAACATGCCCAGGCCATCCATCGCCACTGCCGCGCCCTGTTCGGTGGCCCAGTGGCAGAACGCGGTCGGTTCCTTGGCGTACATCATGTCGTAGCAAAACGTCTTGCCCGGCTCGATCAAACTACTGGCAATCGGCGGTACATCGCCTGACAGGCTGGCGGACGTGGCATTGATGATCACCTCCACCGGCTCACGCAGCCAATCGAAACCACTGGCAGACACCGGGCCCAGGTCGTCGAACAATTCGGCGAGCATTTCAGCTTTTTCCACCGTGCGGTTGGCGATGATCAATGAGGCAGGTCGCTCGGCCAGCAATGGCTCCAATGCGCCACGTACCGCACCACCGGCGCCGAGCAAGAGGATGCGTTTACCTTGCAGGCTCAACCCGGCGTTGACCGTCAGGTCGCGCACCAGGCCGGCGCCATCCGTGTTATCGCCCAGCAAGCTGCCATCGGCCAGCTTGCTCAAGGTGTTCACCGCGCCGGCACGCTCGGCGCGCTCGGTCAGGGTGTCGGCCAGGCGGTAGGCGTCCTCCTTGAACGGTACGGTGACGTTGGCACCACGGCCATGCTGGAAAAACTCACGGGCACAACCGATGAAATCCTCCAGCGGCGCGAGCAAGCTGCTGTAGTCCAGTTGCTCGCCGGTCTGCTCGGCGAACATGCGGTGAATCAACGGCGACTTGCTGTGGCCGATGGGGTTGCCAAACACCACATAGCGATCCATCAAACCGCCGCCTTAGGCGTAGCAACGCCGAGCCAGTCGCGGTCTTGCAGGAAGTAATCGGTAAGGCGCGCTTCTTCGCTGCCGGCCTCGGCTTTCCAGTCGTAGCTCCAGCGCACTTGCGGCGGCAGCGACATCAGGATCGATTCGGTACGCCCGCCCGATTGCAGGCCGAACAGGGTGCCGCGGTCGTAGACCAGGTTGAACTCCACGTAGCGACCACGGCGGAATTCCTGGAATTCACGTTGTTGCGCGGTATAAGCCATGGCTTTGCGACGCTGCACAATGGGCAGGTACGCATCGATGTAGGCGTCGCCGATGGCGCGGATAAAAGCGAAGCAGGTGTCGAAGTCCCATTCGTTCAAGTCATCGAAGAACAGGCCGCCAATGCCGCGCGGTTCGTTGCGATGCTTGATATGGAAGTAGGTGTCACACCAGGCTTTGTAGCGTGAATACACATCCGGGCCAAACGGCGCACAGGCCTGCTCGGCGACGCGGTGCCAGTGGATGCAATCTTCTTCGTTGCCGTAGTAGGGCGTGAGGTCAAAACCGCCACCAAACCACCACACCGGTTCTTCGCCTTCTTTTTCGGCGATGAAGAAACGCACGTTGGCATGGGAAGTCGGCACATGAGGGTTGTGCGGGTGGATCACCAGCGATACGCCCAGGGCCTCAAAACCGCGACCGGCCAGCTCGGGGCGGTGCGCGCTGGCGGACGGTGGCAGGCCGCTGCCAAACACGTGGGAAAAATTGACGCCGCCTTTTTCGATCACCGAACCGTTTTCGATCACACGGGTGCGACCGCCGCCGCCGGCTGGCCGGGTCCAGGCGTCTTCGATAAAACGAGTGTCCGCCTCGAAGGTTTCCAGGGCGCTGCAAATGCGGTCTTGCAGGTCAAGCAGATAGGCTTTTACAGCCTCGGTGCGGGTAGTCATGGCATCACCTTGAATCGGGCAAAGCTACGCGAGGCCATGCGGCGTCGGCGGCAAATGGGCGCACAGGATACCACTGCACCTGCATACCACTGCACTTAGGTGCGTCGCTGTTGACGAAGATCAAGCTTAGGAGTCCGATAGGGGGCTACGCGATTTCGACCTCAGGAGAAGTGCAGATGGCCAAAAGAATCCAGTTCAGCGCCCACGGCGGCCCCGAAGTACTTGAATATGTGGACTACACGCCGGCTGAGCCAGGACCGCAGCAGGTTCGAGTGCTTAACAAAGCCATTGGCCTGAACTTCATCGACACTTACTACCGCAGCGGGTTGTATGCACCGCCGGCCCTGCCATCGGGACTGGGTGCGGAAGGCGCGGGTATCGTCGATGCGGTGGGCAGTGAGGTCACCCAATTCAAGGTCGGTGACCGCGTGGCCTACGGCAGTGGCCCACTCGGCGCCTACAGCGAATTGCACGTGCTGCCCGCCGCCAACCTGGTGCACCTGCCGGACGACATCAGCTTCGAACAGGCCGCCGGCGCCATGCTCAAAGGCCTGACCGTGCAGTATCTGCTGCGCCAGACCTATGAGTTGAAGGGGGGCGAAACCATCTTGTTCCACGCCGCTGCCGGTGGCGTGGGTTCCCTGGCGTGCCAATGGGCCAAGGCCCTGGGTGTGAAGCTGATCGGTACCGTCAGCTCGCCGGAGAAAGCCGCACTGGCCAAATCCCTGGGCGCCTGGGAGACCATCGACTACAGCAAGGAAAACGTCGCACAACGCGTGCTGGAATTGACCGACGGCAAAAAGGTGCCCGTGGTGTACGACGGCGTCGGCAAGGACACATGGCTGACCTCATTGGACAGCGTGGCGCCACGCGGTCTGGTGGTGAGCTTTGGCAATGCCTCGGGCGCGGTGGATGGGGTGAACCTGGGGATACTCGCAGCCAAAGGCTCGCTGTACGTGACGCGGCCAACCCTGGCGACCTACGCCAACAATCCGGCGAACCTGCAGGTGATGGCGGATGATCTGTTTTCGATGATCAAGAGCGGCAAGGTGCGCATTGATATCAACCAGCGCTTCCCGCTGGCGGAGGCGGCGAAGGCCCAGACCGAGTTGTCGGCACGGCGCACCACGGGGTCGACCATTCTGTTGCCTTGAGGGCCTCTTCGAGGGCGAGCCCTCTCCCACATTTGAACCCTGTCCGTCATGACAACACGGTCAAATGTGGGAGGGGGCTTGCTCCCGATGGCCGCGACGAGGTCTCAAGAAGGCCGCACCACCTCACCGGTCGCCAAATCGCGAATCAAGCTGGGGTTCTTGCGCCCACCCAGGGCGCCCCCCAATACCAGGTCGACCTGGCCACGGAAATACTGCTCCACCCGGATCCGCGTACGCGCCGCCGGGCGCCCTTGGGGGTTGGCCGAGGTCGAGATCAGCGGGCCCACCAGCGCGCACAAATCCCGCACCAACGGATGATCGCTGACCCGCAACGCCACGGTGTCATGCACACCCGTGACCCACTCCGGCAGCAAATCCTGGTGGGGTACCAGCCAGGTATTCGGCCCCGGCCAGGTGCTGGCCATGCGGTCGATCCATTCCTGCGGGAAATCTTCGAAGAGAAAATCGAACTGGCGGATAGTGTCCGCCACCAGGATCAGGCCCTTGTCCACCGAACGGTTCTTGATCGCCAGCAATCGGTCCACTGCGTCTTCGTTCCACGGATCACAGCCCAGGCCCCAGACCGCCTCGGTTGGATAGGCAATCACCGCGCCTGCGCGAATTTCTCGTGCGGCTTCCAGCACACGCCACCTGTTGACCATTGCTCACTCTCCGGACTAAAGCTCTGCGCAGTTTACCGATCTTCGTTACAAAACCTAGCAGCGCGCGAGCCAGCGCCCACTTTCACAGATCACCTGACCTTCCAGCTCCAGCTCGGTCAGGGTAGCCAGTAGCTCTGGCAAGGGGCGCCCGCTGGCAATCGCCAAGGCTTCGCTGGTGTGGGGCGCCGCATGCAGCAACGCCACCAGCGGATGAGTGACCGGCATCGGCGCGGGGCGCGACAACGCCTGCCAGCCGCGCAAACCTTCGAGGATGTGCTCGATGGTTTCCACCAGCACCGCGCCATCGCGGATCAACTGGTGACACCCCTTGGCCCCGGGATGGTGAATGGAGCCCGGGATCGCATACACCTCGCGCCCTTGTTCGGCCGCCAGCCGTGCAGTGATCAGCGAACCGCTGGCCATGCTGGCTTCCACCACCAGCACACCGAGGGACAGGCCGCTGATAATGCGGTTGCGCCGAGGGAAATTACCGGCCTGGGGCGCGGCATCGAGTGGAAACTCGGAAACCACGGCACTGCCCTGGGCAATCATCGCCGCCGCGAGCCGTCGGTGGCGCTGTGGATAAAAGTTTTCGAGCCCGGTGCCCAGCACGCCAATTGTCTGCCCACCAACATCCAATGCCGCTTGATGCGCCGCACCGTCAATGCCCAGGGCCAGGCCACTGGTGATGACAAAACCGGCGCTCGCCAGGCTGCGGGAAAAGGCGGCGGCAGTGTCCATTCCAGGGCGCGAAGCGCGGCGGCTGCCGACCACGGCCAGCTGTGGTTTTTCCAGGATAAAAGGGTCGCCAGCAACGAATAGCAGCGGCGGTGCATCGTCGATCTCGGCAAGCAGGGCGGGGTACTCAGGTTGGTCCCACATCAGCAAATGCTGGGCCGGGTGCCCCAGCCACGCCAATGCCGCACTGGCACCATCGCGGACTTCGTGGCTCCGCCGGGCATCGCCACTGATGGCCGGCAACCCCAGGGAACGCCAGGCACTGGCGGGCGCGCTGAGCGCCTTCGAGGCGCAGCCGAATGCCTCGATCAATAGGCGAAAACGCTTTGGACCCAGTTCCGGCAGCCTGTGCAAGCGCAGTCGCGCTTCCAGTTCGGACGGGGAAATTTCACTGCGGTTTATCGGAAACATCGGATCATCCTTGACCGGAACAAGCTGTGGATAACTCTGTTGGTAACTTATTTAGCAGGCTATTTATTGCGTTTGATGGGCAGTCTCGAAACGGTCCATCACAGCCAATGAACGCGAAGCGCTGAGGACCAAGCCATAACTGAGCTTTTCATAGGTGCGAAACACCAGCAGGGTGCCGGCGCGCTCATCGGGAAGTGTCACGGATGCGCCCGTCAAGACGTCGCGTACGCTGGCACCGGCTTTGATCACCGTTAGCAGATGGCCTTCGACCAGACCATCGCGGCGGCCTCTGTTCAAGGTCACGGCGTCCAGCACGCCAATCTGGCTCACGCCCTTGGGAATATCGATGATTTGCCCCTGGATAAAGGGCGTTGCCGTTGGCGTCTCCAGGTTGGCCAGTTCAACGGGTGGCTGGTTGCGCAGCAGGCGGTCGCCGGGGCGCACTTCCTGGGTCACCCGTTGCACAGCCAGGGTGGTGAGGTCGCCGGCCATCATGAAGCGTGCGGTGCCGATATCGTCGGCATTGATACCCAGCCATTCCTGGGTTTGGGGGTCGGTGTAGACCTTGCCCCGGCGAAAGATCCCATAGCTGGGCTGGGTCGGATCCAGGTCGCCCCTGGCATGCACGCGCTCGCCACTGGCGCCCAACACTCGTCCCGCGTCTGCCGCGACAATGTACGGCGCGTTGTCCAGGTCCTGGGGCGAATCGAGAATACGGTTATGTAACAAAAAACGCTGGATGGCCTGTTGCGTGGCGGGGTCCAGGCGCTGGCCGGACGGTGGCAGCAAGGCCATTGCGAAGGGGGCCCACAGCAGTAAGACGAGCAGCGATTTCCTCATGGGGTGAATCTCCTTTATTATGTGCGTTCGCGTGAAATGCCTTGGCCTTCGCGGCTTTCGAACGTTTCACACCGGCTGCCTGGGTCCGTCCCGACGCCGATTTGCCTCTACCTCACATGTGCAGCAATTACGCTTATGGCTATTTTGAACATCCTCGAATTCCCCGACTCGCGCCTGCGCACGATCGCCAAACCGGTGGCCGTAGTGGACGACAAGGTTCGTCAGTTGGTCGATGACATGTTTGAAACAATGTATGAAGCCCCGGGCATTGGCCTCGCCGCCACCCAGGTCAATGTGCATCAGCGTGTCGTGGTCATGGACCTGTCGGAAGATCGCAGCGAGCCACGGGTGTTCATCAACCCCGAATTCGAGCCGCTGACCGACGAGATGGGCGAATACCAGGAAGGCTGCCTGTCGGTGCCGGAGTTCTATGAGAACGTCGAGCGCCTATTGCGCGTGAAGATCAAGGCCCTGGACCGCGACGGCAACCCCTACGAGCTGGTCGCCGAAGGCCTCCTCGCGGTGTGCATCCAGCACGAATGCGACCACCTCAACGGCAAGCTGTTTGTCGATTACCTGTCCACGCTCAAACGTGACCGGATCAAGAAAAAGCTGGAAAAAAAGCATCGCCAGCAAGCTTGATGCCCTTCTTCCAAAGGCTTGCTGCGGCAAGCCTTTTTCTTTTGTGACTGCTTTTAACCGAGAACGCCCATGACCGAGCCACTGCGCATTGTTTTTGCCGGTACCCCTGAATTCGCCGCCGAACACCTCAAGGCGCTGCTCGCCAGCCCTTATGACATCGTTGCGGTGTACACCCAGCCGGATCGCCCGGCCGGGCGCGGGCAAAAACTGATGCCGAGCCCGGTCAAGCAATTGGCGCTCGAGCACAACATCCCCGTGCTGCAACCGCCAACCCTGCGTAACGCCGATGCCCAGGCCGAACTGGCCGCGCTGAAACCGGACCTGCTGGTGGTGGTGGCCTATGGCTTGATCTTGCCGCAGGTGGTGCTGGATATCCCGCGCCTCGGTTGCATCAATAGCCATGCCTCGCTGCTGCCACGCTGGCGCGGCGCCGCGCCGATCCAGCGCGCCGTGGAAGCGGGCGACAGCGAGAGCGGCGTGACCGTGATGCGCATGGAGGCGGGTTTGGACACCGGCCCGATGCTGCTCAAAGTCACCACCCCGATCACGGCCGCAGACACGGGTGGCAGCCTGCACGACCGCCTCGCCGAGATGGGCCCGCCCGCCGTGATCCAGGCCATTGCCGGTCTCGCTGCCGGAACCCTGCAGGGTGAGGTGCAGGACGACAGCTTGGCCACCTACGCCCACAAGCTGAACAAGGACGAAGCCCGCATCGACTGGAACCGCCCGGCTGTAGAGCTGGAGCGCCTGGTGCGTGCGTTCAATCCGTGGCCGATCTGCCACAGCACACTCAATGGCGAAGCCTTGAAAGTCCTGGCCGCCACCCTGGCCAACGGCAAAGGCGCCCCCGGTGAAATCATCGGCGCCAGCAAAGAGGGCTTGTTGGTCGCCTGCGGTGAGCAGGCGCTGTGCCTGACACGCCTGCAATTGCCAGGTGGCAAGGCGCTGAATTTCAGCGATTTGTACAACAGTCGCCGTGAGAAATTTTCCCTGGGCACGATCCTCGGGGCGGTAGCCCAATGAACCCGCGTCTGGCCGCCGCCAAGGCCCTGGCCGCCGTGCTCAACGGCAAGGCTTCGCTGAACAGTTCGCTGCCCACCCAGCTGGATAAGGTCGAAGACCGTGATCGCGGTTTCACCCAGGACCTGGCCTTTGGCACCGCGCGCTGGCAGCCACGCTTGTCGGCGCTGGCGGCCAAGCTGCTGCAAAAGCCCTTCAAGGCGGCCGATGCCGATGTGGAGGCGCTGCTATTGGTGGGCCTCTATCAGTTGCTCTATACCCGCGTGCCGGCCCACGCGGCCATCGGTGAAACCGTTGGTTGCGCCGACAAACTGAAAAAACCCTGGGCCAAGGCCCTGCTCAACGCCGTACTGCGCCGCGCCCAACGCGAAAGCGAAGCGCTGCTGGCCGAGCTGGAGCATGACCCAGTGGTGCGCACCGCACACCCGCGCTGGCTGCAAAAATCCCTGAAAGCCTTCTGGCCTGAGCAATGGGAAGCCATCTGCGCGGCCAACAATGCGCACCCGCCGATGATCCTGCGGGTCAACCGTCGCCATCACAGCCGTGATGCGTATCTGCAATTGCTGACGAACGCAGGCATCAACGCCACGCCATCCGTGTACAGCACCGACGGCATTGTGCTGGAAGCGGCCACCGACGTGCGCAGCCTGCCGGGTTTCGCCGAAGGCTGGATCAGCGTGCAGGACGAAGCCGCGCAACTGGCCGCCGACCTGCTCGACCTGGCTCCCGGCCAACGCGTGCTGGACGCCTGCTGTGCTCCAGGCGGTAAGACATGTCACATCCTCGAAGTTGAAAGGGACCTGGCCGGTGTAGTAGCTGTCGATCTTGAAGCCAAGCGCCTGGTGCGTGTACGCGAAAACCTCGCACGCCTGGGGCTCAGCGCCGAACTGATCGCCGCCGACGGCCGCGACACCGCCGCCTGGTGGGACGGCAAACCGTTCCAGCGCATCCTGCTCGACGCGCCGTGTTCCGCCACCGGTGTGATCCGCCGCCATCCGGACATCAAGCTCACCCGTCAACCCGACGACATCGCCGCCCTGGCCGTGCTGCAAGGCGAACTGCTCGACGCCCTGTGGCCGACCCTGGAGGTCGGCGGCATCCTGCTCTACGCCACCTGCTCTACCTTGCCCACCGAAAACACCGAGGTCATCGAGGCCTTCCTTGCGCGCACCAGCGGTGCGCGCGAACTGGACCTCGCCACGAGCGCCGGCATCAAGCAGCCCCATGGCCGCCAACTGCTTGCACAGCAAGGCGGACACGATGGCTTCTACTACGCCAAACTGATCAAGATTGCCGCCGCACGCGGCTGAATGGGTTTAAGGGAGTGACCGGATGAAAATCATCATCCTCGGGGCAGGGCAGGTCGGCGGCACGTTGGCCGAACATTTGGCCAGCGAAGCCAACGACATCACCGTGGTCGACACCGATGCCGAGCGCCTGCGTAACCTGGGCGACCGCCTGGATATTCGTACTGTGCAGGGCCGTGCATCGTTTCCTACGGTGCTGCGTCAGGCGGGTGCCGACGATGCCGACATGCTGGTCGCCGTCACCAACAGCGACGAGACCAATATGGTCGCCTGCCAGGTCGCCCACACCCTGTTCCATACCCCGACCAAGATCGCCCGTGTTCGCGAAGCTGCGTACCTGACCCGCGCCGGCCTGTTCGACAATGATGCGATCCCGGTGGACGTGTTGATCAGCCCCGAACAAGTGGTGACTCACTACATCAAGCGCCTGATCGAAATTCCTGGCGCCTTGCAGGTGATCGACTTCGCCGACGGCAAGGCGCAACTGGTCGCGGTGAAGGCTTACTACGGTGGCCCGCTGGTGGGCCAGCAACTGCGCCAGCTGCGCGAACACATGCCGAATGTGGAAACCCGCGTGGCGGCGATTTTCCGCCGTGACCGGCCGATCCTGCCCCAAGGCGATACGGTGATCGAAGCCGATGACGAAGTTTTCTTCATCGCCGCCAAAGCCAATATTCGTGCGGTGATGAGCGAAATGCGTCGGCTCGACGAGACGTATAAACGCATCGTCATCGCCGGTGGCGGGCAGATCGGCGAGCGCTTGGCCGAGGCGATCGAGAGCCGCTACCAGGTAAAAATCATCGAGATGAGCCCGGCACGCTGCCGGCATTTGTCCGACACCCTCGACAGCACCGTGGTCCTGCAAGGCAGCGCCTCGGACCGCGACCTGTTGATGGAAGAAAACATTGCCGACGCCGATATCTTCCTGGCCCTGACCAACGATGATGAAGCCAACATCATGTCTTCACTGCTGGCCAAAAGGCTGGGGGCCAAGAAGGTGATGACCATCATCAACAACCCGGCCTACGTCGACCTGATCCAGGGCGGCGATATCGACATCGCTATCAGCCCGCAGCTGGCCACTATCGGCACCTTGCTTGCCCATGTGCGCCGTGGCGATATCGTCAGCGTGCACTCCCTGCGCCGAGGCGCCGCGGAAGCCATCGAGGCGATTGCCCACGGTGATTCGAAGTCGAGCAAAGTGATTGGCAAAGCCATTCGGGATATCGGCCTGCCACCGGGCACGACCATCGGCGCGATCATTCGGGATGAAGAAGTGATCATCGCCCACGACGACACGATGATCGCCACCGGGGACCATGTGATCCTGTTCCTGGTGGATAAGAAACATATCCGCGATGTGGAGAAGCTGTTCCACGTGGGGTTGAGCTTTTTCTGATTAACCGGAGTGACCGACATGCTCGAATCCCTGGAAAAAATGCTCGCCAAGGGTGTGGATAACGCGCTGCTGCGCTTTGGGCTGGGCAAGGGCTATCTGGACTTGAAGGACAACGCCAAGGCGGCGGAGCATTTGCACAAGTGTGTCGAGTTCGATCCGAAGTATTCAGCTGCGTGGAAGCTGCTGGGCAAGTCTTACGCCGGATTGGGCAATCATCCGGCTGCACGACAGGCCTGGGAGAAGGGCATTGAAGCGGCACAGGCCCATGGCGACAAACAGGCCGAAAAAGAGATGGCGGTATTCCTGAAAAAACTCGACCGCCAGGCTTGAGCGGAACTCAAATGTGGGAGGGGGCTTACCCCCTCCCACATTTGGTTTTGTATTGGCCTTGGGTCAGCGCTGGGTCAGTACCACCGCGCCTCACCCGGCGGGCGTTTCTTGAAGCGTTTCATGCTCCACATGTACTGGCTTGGGTAGGCGCCGACGTAACGCTCCACCACCTTGCTCATCGCCGCGCAGGACGTAGCAGTGTCGGTGCTGTACATGTCTTCCGGCGCCGCTTCCAGAATCACTTTGTAGCCCGAGCCATCCGGCAGGCGCAGCGCATGCAGGAACACACCGACGGCCTTATGGCCGGCGAGCATGTTCGGCACGAACTTGCTGGTCAGCGCCTGCGTAGCGAAGAACGGCACGAAGATCCCGGCGGATTCCGCCGGTTCAGGGTCGGCGGGGATGCCCACCTGGCCACCTTTGCGCACTTCCTTGATCACACTGAGGATGCCTTCCTTGGTGGAGGCGGCCACGCGGTTACCCAGTTGCACGCGCTGCTTGCGTAATAAGTCGTCCACGGCCTTGAGCTTGGGCGGGCGGTAGAAAATGATCGGTTTGCACTGGCTGCAATAGAAATGGTTCAACACTTCCCAATTGCCCAGGTGGCTGGTGATACCGACCACGCCTTTGCCTGAGGCCAGGGCTTCATGCAGCACTTCCAGGCCCTCGACCTCGCGCACCAGGTCGATGGAACGCTGCGCCGGCCAGATCCAGGCGCAGGCGCTTTCGGTCAAGGACTTGCCGATGTCCATCAGGCTGCGGCCCACCAGGCGCTCGCGTTCGGCCGGGTCCATGTCCGGGAAGCACTTGGAGAGGTTGATCCGCACCGTGTCGCGGGAGCGGTTGGGGGTTTTCCACATGATCCAGCCAATGGCCGAACCCACGGCTTGCACCGCGCGCCAAGGCAGCAGGGCAAACAACCGAAGAGCGCCTACCAGCAAGGCGCCTTTAAACTTTTCCACAGGTCACTCCTGATCGTGTGTAGTGCGCAAAGCGCGCATTCTAACCGGCGTTGGCCAGGTCCGCGTAACGGTCACAGTCCTGGGTGTGGTCCATGACCATGCCTGAAGCCTGCATGAACGCGTAGCAAATGGTCGGGCCGACAAAGGTGAAACCGGCTTTTTTCAGGGCACGGCTCATGGCTTCAGCCTCCGGCGTAATCGCCGGGACTTCGCTGCGGTCCTTGAAATGATTGATCTTGGGCACGCCGCCGACAAACGACCAGAGCAATCCCACGGGGTCCTCCAGCGCCAGCCAGGCCGCGGCATTTCGGCGGGTCGCGTTGAGCTTCAAGCGATTGCGCACAATGCCTGGGTCGAGCATCAACGCTTCGATCTCAGCGTCGGTCAGGCGCGCCAACCGCTGCGCATCAAAACCGAACAAGACCTTTCGATAATGCTCGCGTTTGCGTAAAACGGTGATCCAGGAAAGGCCCGCCTGGAACCCTTCGAGCAAAAGCAACTCGAACAAACCCTGCGCGTCGCGCAGCGGCGTTCCCCACTCCTGATCGTGATAAGCCATGTACAGCGGATCTTCAGAACACCAAAAGCAGCGTGGCATAAGGCTCCAGGGGATGGTGGCGCGGCCGAATCGGGTATACTCCCGCTCTTTAAATCGCAGCCCAAGTAACAGGTGAATTTCGTGAGCCAGCCTACGCCAGCCGTGCGTACCTTCCAAGACTTGATCCTCGCCCTCCAGCAATACTGGGCCGAGCAAGGTTGTGTGGTACTTCAGCCCTACGATATGGAAGTAGGCGCCGGCACTTTCCACACCGCAACCTTCCTGCGGGCCATCGGCCCGGAAACCTGGAACGCCGCTTATGTGCAGCCCAGTCGTCGCCCGACTGACGGCCGCTACGGCGAGAACCCGAACCGTCTGCAGCACTACTACCAGTTCCAGGTGGTACTGAAGCCGAACCCGGACAACTTCCAGGAGCTGTACCTGGGCTCGCTGAAACATGTCGGCCTGGACCCGCTGGTCCACGACATCCGTTTCGTCGAAGACAACTGGGAGTCGCCAACCCTGGGCGCCTGGGGCCTGGGCTGGGAAGTCTGGCTCAACGGCATGGAAGTGACGCAGTTCACCTACTTCCAGCAAGCGGGCGGCATCGAGTGCTACCCGGTGACCGGCGAGATCACCTACGGTCTTGAACGCCTGGCCATGTACCTGCAAGGCGTGGACTCGGTCTACGACCTGGTGTGGGCTGACGGCCCGTTCGGCAAAGTGACTTACGGCGATGTGTTCCACCAGAACGAAGTGGAGCAGTCGACCTATAACTTCGAACACGCCAACGTCGAGAAGCTGTTCGAACTGTTCGACTTCTATGAAAGCGAAGCCAAGCGCCTGATCGAACTGGATCAGCCGCTGCCGTTGCCGAGTTATGAAATGGTGTTGAAGGCCTCCCATACCTTCAACCTGCTGGACGCCCGCCGTGCCATCTCGGTAACCGCGCGTCAGCAATACATCCTGCGTGTACGCACCCTGGCGCGTTCCGTCGCCCAAGCCTACCTGCTGGCACGCGCCAAGCTGGGCTTCCCGATGGCAACCCCGGACCTGCGTGATGAAGTGTTGGCTAAGCTGGAGGCTGCACAATGAGTGCTCAAGATTTCCTGGTTGAACTGGGCACCGAAGAGCTGCCACCCAAGGCATTGAACACCCTGGCCGATGCGTTCCTGGCCGGTATCGAAAAGGGCCTGCAGACCGCCGGCCTGAAGTTTGCCGCGAAAAAAGTCTACGCCGCGCCACGTCGCCTGGCCGTGTTGCTGACCGCGCTGGAAACCCAGCAGCCGGACCGCAGCATCAACCTCGACGGCCCGCCACGCCAGGCGGCTTTCGACGCCGAAGGCAACCCGACGCAAGCCGCACTGGGCTTCGCCAAGAAGTGTGGCGTCGAGCTGAGCGAGATCGACCAGAGCGGCCCGAAACTGCGTTTCAGCCAGGTCATCAAGGGCAAGCCGACCGCCAGCCTGTTGCCGACGATCGTTGAAGACTCCCTCAACGACCTGCCGATCCCTAAGCGCATGCGCTGGGGGGCACGCAAGGAAGAGTTCGTGCGCCCGACCCAGTGGCTGGTGATGCTGCTCGGTGACCAGGTCATCGACTGCACCATCCTTGCCCAGAAAGCCGGCCGCGATTCCCGTGGTCACCGCTTCCACCACCCGCAAAGCGTACGTATCACCGCGCCGGCCAACTACCTTGATGACCTGCGTGCAGCGTACGTGCTGGCGGATGCCAATGAGCGTCGCGAGCTGATCAGCAAGCGCACCGAAGAGCTGGCCCGCCTGCAGGAAGGTACTGCCATCGTGCCGCCAAACCTGCTCGACGAAGTGACCGCCCTGGTTGAATGGCCGGTGCCGCTGGTGTGCTCGTTCGAGGAACGCTTCCTCGACGTGCCGCAGGAAGCGCTGATCACCACCATGCAGGACAACCAGAAGTACTTCTGCCTGCTGGACGTGGACGGCAAATTGTTGCCGCGCTTTATCACCGTGGCCAACATCGAGAGCAAGGACCCGCAGCAGATCATCGCCGGTAACGAGAAAGTCGTGCGCCCGCGCCTGACCGACGCCGAGTTCTTCTTCAAGCAAGACAAGAAGCAGAAGCTCGAAGACTTCAACCTGCGCCTGCAAAACGTGGTGTTCCAGGAAAAACTCGGCAGCGTCTACGACAAAGCCGTACGGGTTTCCAAGCTGGCGGCCTACATTGCCCCGCGCATTGGGGGTGACGCGGCATGGGCCGCGCGTGCCGGCCTGCTGTCCAAGTGCGACCTGGCCACCGAGATGGTGGGCGAGTTTCCGGAGATGCAAGGCGTTGCCGGTTACTACTACGCCCTCAATGACGGCGAGCCGGACGATGTCGCCCTGGCACTGAACGAGCAGTACATGCCGCGCGGTGCTGGCGCCGAGTTGCCGACCACCCTGACCGGTGCGGCCGTGGCCATCGCCGACAAACTCGACACCCTGGTGGGTATCTTCGGTATCGGCATGCTGCCTACTGGCAGCAAAGACCCCTATGCCTTGCGCCGGGCGGCGCTGGGCGTGCTACGGATCCTGATCGACAAGAAGCTCGACCTCGACCTGACCCAGGCCGTGGTGTTCGCTGTCGGCCAGTTTGGTGGCAAGGTCAAGCAAACCGGCCTGGCTGAACAGGTACTCGAATTCGTATTCGACCGCCTGCGTGCGCGTTACGAAGACGAAGGCGTGGACGTTTCGGTGTATCTGTCGGTACGTGCCCTGCAACCAGGTTCGGCGCTGGACTTCGACCAGCGCGTACAGGCCGTACAAGCGTTCCGCAAGCTGCCGGAAGCCGATGCCCTGGCCGCCGTGAACAAGCGTGTATCGAACCTGCTGAGCAAGGCCGAAGGCCTGGGCAACGCCGATGTCGACCCTGGCCTGTTCGCCGATGCCAAGGAGTTTTCGTTGAACTCGGCTATCGCCAAGGCCGAAAACGCGGTGAAGCCGCTGATCGCCGAACGTAACTACGCCGAAGCCCTGGCACGCCTGGCCACCTTGCGTGAGCCGGTGGACGCGTTCTTCGAAGCGGTGATGATCAATGCCGAAGATGCTGGCGTGCGGAAAAACCGCTACGCCATGCTGGCGCGTCTGCGCGGCCTGTTCATCAACATCGCTGACATTTCCGTACTGGGCTGATCATGTTGAAACTGCTGATTCTCGATCGGGACGGAGTCATCAATTACGACTCCGACGCTTACATCAAGTCGGTGGCGGAATGGATTCCATTGCCCGGTTCGATCGAGGCCATCGCGCAGTTGAGCAAAGCCGGCTGGACGGTGGCCATTGCCACCAACCAGTCCGGCATCGCCCGCGGCTATTACGACATCGCCACACTGGACGCCATGCACGCGCGCTTGCGCACATTGGTGGCCGAGCAGGGCGGTGAGGTGGGGCTGGTGGTGTACTGCCCCCACGGGCCGGATGAGGGCTGCGATTGCCGCAAACCCAAGCCTGGCATGCTGAAAACCATTGCAGAACATTACAACGTGCCCCTGGCTGGGCTATGGTTCGTCGGGGACAGCCTCGGTGACCTGGAGGCGGCCAAAGCCGTCGACTCTCAGCCAGTTTTGGTTAAGACCGGGAAAGGCGAAAAGACCCAGGCGAAAAACCTGCCGGTAGGCACCTTGATTTTTGACGATCTGGCGGCGGTTGCCGCAGAACTTATCAACAACTAGCCGCCCTCGACTTCCTGACCAAGGACTGTTCGGGAGTGCGCTTTTAACAGGCGGGCGTTGTCCCGCAACGGTAAATGCCGCCATGTCGATTTTGCAGGCCATCAGAACCTTCTTCTTTTACCTGCTGTTGGGCACCAGCTCGTTTCTCTGGTGCACCCTGAGCTTTTTTATCGCGCCCTTCCTGCCGTTCAAAGCGCGCTATCGCTTCATCAACGTCTATTGGTGCCGCTGTGCGTTGTGGCTGACCAAGGTGTTCCTGAACATCCGTTTCGAGGTCAAGGGCGCGGAAAACGTCCCGGACCAGCCTTGCGTGATTCTGTCGAACCACCAGAGCACCTGGGAGACGTTCTTCCTGTCGGCGTACTTCTCGCCTTTGAGCCAGGTGCTCAAGCGTGAACTGCTGTACGTGCCGTTCTTCGGCTGGGCCATGGCCATGTTGCGGCCGATCGCCATCGACCGTGACAACCCCAAGGCCGCACTCAAGCACGTGGCCAAGAAGGGTGATGAGTTGCTCAAGGACGGTGTGTGGGTGCTGATCTTTCCGGAAGGTACACGCGTGCCCTACGGTACCGTCGGCAAGTTCTCCCGGGGCGGCACCGCGTTGGCGGTCAATGCCCACCTGCCTGTGTTGCCCATTGCCCACAACGCCGGCAAGTTCTGGCCAAAGACCGGTTGGGCCAAGCGTGCTGGCACTATCACTGTGGTGATTGGCGAACCGATGTACGCCGAGGGGGAAGGGCCGCGGGCCATTGCCGCGCTGAATGACCGCGCTGCCGCGTGGAACGAAGCCCAGCAACGCGCCATGGGTTCGCTGCCACCGGAGCCGGTGGTGGTCGAGACGCCGGTGATTTGAGGTTCTGTGGATAACCTGTGTACGGATTGTTGGCAAATTGGCATTTTTACCGTCTAACAACCTGATTTAATTACATATTTCCCCGCATCATAAAATCCATAAAAACGTGCATAAGTTTTTTGCGCAGTAAAAAACCGGTCCTTGAGACCGGTTTTTTATACACAGCCGAATAGTACGTGGGTCAGTCTTCCAACAAGGGCAGTTGCAGGCTGAATGTGGTGCCTTTGCCTACCACACTTTCACACCTGATAAGGCCACCATGGCGCTCTACAACGGCCTTGACCATGGTCAGCCCCAATCCAAGACCTTCACTGCCTTGAGCGGACTCGAAGCGCCGATACTGGCTGAACAGCTCGGGTAAATCTTCAGCGGCAATCCCCGGGCCCTGGTCGCTGATGCGGCATTCCAACCAGCCTTGTGCGCTGCTGTGTCTCAACCTTACCGTGGTACCGGACGGGGAATACTTGATCGCATTCTCCAGCACGTTGAACAACGAACGCGTGAGCAACGATTGATCGGCTGAAACCATGCCTTCGTCCGCCTCGTCGAGGTCATGGACCAAGTGAATGCCCTTGAGCTGCGCAATCAGCGCCACCTGGTCGAAGGCATCCATCACCAGCATGGCGAACAGCGTCGGCTGGAATTGGTAGCCGTCAGCTTCCGCCTTGGCCAATTGCACGAAGGACTCGGTGAGGCTCAAGGCACGTCGAACCTGTTGCTCGATCTGGGCGAATACGGGCGACTCACCATTGTGCACATCCAACAGCGCGAGGATCGCCGAGTGGGGTGCGCGCAAGTCGTGAGAGAGGAAGCGCAGCATCGTCTCGCGGTGCTGCTGGGCCTCACGTTCCTTACTCAGGTCTGTCAGGCTCAGTAGCCATCCGAGTGCGACGTCACCGTCGGCGGGCAACAGCGGCGCAAGTTCCATTCGCAGGCTGCGTTGATGAATGTCGCGGAACTCGACGAGTTCGAGCGCCGCAAGCGCGGGTCGCACGCCGTTATGCAACGGTGGATACCCCAGGTCAGCGAGTTGTTCGAGAAGGTTTTCGCTGACCAGGTCATTACCGAACACATCGCGGGCGATGCGGTTAGCCAGCAGGATGTTGCCTTTGGGGTCGGTGATCAGCGTCGCCACCGGCAGGCACTCCAGGCCATCGGCCATAAAGCGGCGAGTGTCCCGCGTACGACCGACAGCTTGCTCAAGGGCGAAGATACGCGCCTGCAACACATCCCCCTTGCTGGCCGGCGCGCGACGGCGTTCGGGCAGTACTTTGGGTTCGTTATCCAGCCGCGCCAGTTCCCAGCCGAAATAGGCGAGGATCACACTCAAGCGGCGCCAATTCCAGATCAGGTAACTCAACAGCAGGCCAATCAGGCAGGCCGCCGGCGACCACCAGTGCCCCAGGCGTAACAACGCCCAGGAACCGAGCAGCGCAACCGCCATGCAGCCCAACGTCATCCACAATGCATAGCGCGGCCGGTACAGCAGCAGGCCGAGCAACAACGCCACCAGGAACGTCGCCATCGTTGCCGCCAACCAGCCAGGCAGATCGACAATGCTGCGCCCTTGCAGCAAGCCATTGAGCACGTTGGCCTGGATCTCCACCCCCGCGGTCGTGCCCACGGTGGAGGAGAGGGGTGTAACGAACCGGTCACCCATCCCCGAAGCGGTAGCCCCCACCAGGATCAGGCGATTACGTAGCAGTTCGGAAGGGACTTCACCATGTAATACGCTGACGTAGGACACGCTGGGAAAATGAGTGTGCGGCGCGATGAAAGGGATACGGATGGCGTGCTCGCGATGCCAGGTTTGAGCACTTGAATCCTGGGGCTCCCCCGGCATGGCCTGGGCTTCGCCGCTCAACTGGTACGCCAACCACGCCAACTGCGCGGCGGTGGCTGCAGGCGGTCCTTCACGCATGTACAGGCTGCGCACCACGCCGTCGCTGTCCGCCTCAACATTAATATGCCCAACGCCCTTGGCGCATTTGAGCAGCGGCAGCATCTGCTCCCCTGGCTCGCTGTAGCTGGCGGTGCCCTCGCGCACCAGTGGCAACAGCACATTCCCCGCGTTGCACACTGCCTCGGCCAGGCGTTTGTCGTTGGCAGCGTTGCCGGGCTCGCTGAAGATCACATCAAACAGAATGCCTGCCGGTTGCGCGGCACTCAGGCGATCGATCAAGTCGGCGTGCAAGCTGCGTGGCCAGGGCCATTGGCCGAGCTTTTTCAAGCTCGCGTCATCAATTGTTACCAGCAAGATGCGTGGGTCAACGGGTAAGGGGGTAAGACGGCGCAGGCTGTCATACAACGGATTGTTCAGGGCGAGGCCGGGGCTCAAGGACAGATAGGCCGTGATCGGCAGCAACAGTAAACCGATCCACAACCACTCGCGGACCAACCCGTGGAACAGGCGTTGGGCATGGGTGGGTTGGCGTTTCTCGGCCTTGCGCCAGAACATCATTGGTCAGCCACCGGAAGCCTGCGCCTGCGTGGCGGGCGGGTAGTAGAAGATGTCATAGACCCCGGTTTCTCCTTCCAGGCCATGCTCGTCATACGCCGATACACGAACGTGATAGAACGATGCCTTGAGCCCAGTGAAGCTCATTTTCGGCTCACTGGAAAAGTTTTCCTGCTGGATGTTCATAAAGGCTTTATCAGTCGCCACTTGGGCGCGATACCGCCGGGCACCGGGCAACGGTCGCAGGTACAAACGCCAGACCGGCGCATCACCTTTCTGCCCATCCTGGCCGATAAGCCTGGGCGCGGACAGTAACTCAACGGGGTGAAGATCACCTTGTTGCTTGAACAGCAGGCCTTGCCGGCCATCGACCTTGACCTCTGCTTCGGCAGGCGCGGTTTTCAGGGCGCGATTGACCGCCACCTGACCATCAAGCACCTCCAGCATGGACTGTTCACCGTCATCACGTACTCGAAAGTGCGTGCCTCGCACACCCAACACACCGACAGGGGTGATGATCTGGAACCGGTCGTAATCACTGGCTCGCTTGATCACATACGCTTCAACCTGGCCTTGTTCGAGTATGACCTGCGGAATCGACCGCTTCTCGACCAGGCGCAAGCGCACCTGGGAACTGGAGGGCAGCACCAGCCGCGAGCCATCCCCCAACGACAGGCTGACAAACGCCGACGCCGATGTCTTCACACCCTCCTGCTCATCGATGGTCATGCCTTCCTGCAAAGGCATTGCCTTGCCTCGCGGGTCGAGTTTCCAGGCATCCCCGGTGACATGCTGGACGACGGCCGGCAAAGGTTGCGCACGGCAAAGAAAATCATCATCGAGGTAGGGGGGACGCGTCTTGGCACCGGCGCTGGCCGAAGCTACCAGGATCAACAGGGCGGGGAGGGTACGGCGCGTCGCGCGGGGAGAGAGGGTCATGGTGCTCATTAAGGTATGGGTTCCAGAAGGCATCTGACATCAACGCGCAGGTGTTGGCGGCAGCGTACCTGTCGGCTGATCCTTTTACTTACGATCGGGAGCCGGTATCTTTCCCACCTGGGTATCGAGGACTTTCAATGGCTTAACGGCCCTTTGATATCAGCGTACCGAGAGTTCCAAGGGGGCGTTGAATCTGACCACAATTCTTCAGATTCAGAGGCCGGCAACTGTGCAGTATGTGCCATATATCCAAGGCCGTCGGCTGCCTAATATTAGAAGAAAGGACCTTCGACATGCGTGTCGCAATACTGGATGACGAACCCGCTGAACTGCGGCGGGTGGAACAGACACTGCGACAAATCCCCAGTATCACGGAACAGCCCTGGTCTCTGCATTGCTTCGAACGCGGTGAAGACCTGCTGCGCCAACTGCGCCGCGAAACCTTTGACCTGCTGATACTCGACTGGCAATTGCCTGATATCAGTGGCATCGCGATACTGCGCTGGACACGCGAACACATGGAAGCGCCCCCCGCGGTCATCATGCTGACCAGCCGTGATGCCGAGAGCGATATTGTCACTGCGCTCAACAGCGGCGCCGATGATTACGTCAGCAAACCCTTTCGACCCAATGAGCTCAAAGCGCGAGTCACCGCCGTTTTGCGTCGGCATGGTTTTCAGAAGTCCGCGAACAACGAAGTACAAAGCTTCAACGACCTGACCTTCGATGACGCCGAACTCACTGTTACCCGTGCGGGCAAACCAATCAACCTGACCGAACGCGAGTACCGATTGGCCAGTTGCTTGTTTGCCAATCTGGCACGGCCGCTTTCCCGAGAGTACCTCTATGAGCGGTTCTGGAGCCATGAGGAAATGGTCTCTTCAAGACCGTTGGATACGCATATCTATCGGCTGCGTAACAAGCTTGGCCTGACGGCCGACCGGGGTTGGCAGCTGTTGACCATCTATGGGTATGGGTATCGGTTGGAGAGTGTGGCGCCGGCGACTCAACGCTGAAAATCACGATGTTCCACGTGGAGCATTTTAAAAAACGGCCTGAGCAGTCCAGGCCGTTCTCGGTTCCAACAGGATTGTCGTGTTGATGCCGACCCCGGGATTGACCGATCGGTGAAATCTCGGCAACTGGGTCAACTCGGCATCGGCGCCAACCATCAGTAAGAACGGGCCCCTTCTCGGGTGGGTTTAGCGACGTTGCGCTCGAATAATCTGTGGGAAAACTCCAGTACCGCCAGCAACAGTTGAACGACACCCAGCACCAGCAAGAAAGGCGAAGCGCCACCGCTGACGGCCAATACCTGCAGTACCACTACGATCACGCGCAGCAAGGCGCTGAGACGGGCATGTTCGCGTGTGGGGGCTCGCCAACGCACAAAGCCCCACACAAGGTATGCCCAGGCGCCGATGTTGAGCAGGAACATGGCCGTGGGGTCGAGCGTCGAGAAGCGGCTGTTGAAGCCCAGTTGTTGATCGACCCATTGGATCATTGAATAGGCCCAGACGGACACCATCGGCAAGGCGAATGGGGCCATTGCAAGAATGTCGTATATAGCGCCAACGCGTACGATTTTCTCATGTGTGGATTGGGTCATTGCGGGTCTCCTCCTTGAGTGGTTGGTTCAGCAAGTCGCGAATTTCTTGGAACTCTCCCGATTTCAGTCCATTACGATGGCGCTCGGCCAAAACCTGGACAATATGCCCAGCGCGGGAGTCGGCGTCGACGATGTAGCCGGGAACTGCCGCTCGTTGCCGCAGCGCGACAAGATCGCTGAAACGTTCATCCGCCGCCATGATGGTCCGCGCCACAGTCGTCTGGACGTTGCAGAGCCCCAGAACTGCAAAGAATGTGTGTGGGTTTTCCAATTGATAGATTTTTGCCAGAGCATTCAACGCTGCCTTGGATACGGAATATGAGAGCATCCCCGCACGTTGGCGCAGTGCCGAAATCGATGATGAGAAGACCACGGTACTGGGGGGCGGCGTCGCACTCAGCATAATATCCAGGACCATTTTTACGGCGCCCAGGTTGAGCGCCAAGACGCTATTGAACTCCTGCATCGAGGTCTGCGTGGCCAGTTGGGGCGCGCCGCCGAACCGTCCCGCATTCAGGTAGACGGTCTCTACCGGGGCAGGGGTGCGCGATAGTAACGTCTGCAAGATTGCCGGTGCGCGCTCGATATCGGTCAAATCGCACCGCATAAAGTGGAAGTGCTCCTGTGGCGGGATATTGGCCGCAGGATTTCGTGACACCGCGAGCACCTCGTCGCCCCTGGCCAGGTGATAGCGTGCCAGGGCGTTGCCGATACCGGTGCTTACACCGGTGATCAATATGCTAGCCATGATTACCCCTAGAATTTGCCGATGTGATAGCCGCCATCGGCGCTGAGCACTGTGCCGGTGATATAGCTGGATCTCTTGCTCAGCAAAAACATGATCGCATCGGCGATTTCCTCTGGCTGGGCAAAGCGCTTCATGGCCGTCACGTCACGCTTGCGCTGGGTGTTTTCCGGATGGGCAGCCAGCCGTTCCGGAGAGTTCATACCTCCCAGTGTCGGCCCGGGCGCTACGGCGTTGACGCGCACGGCAAAGCCGGAATCGCTGTCGCAGGCATTCTCCATGGCGGCGACCTGCGTCAAGGCATTGAGCGCTGTCTTGCTGGCGACGTAGGCCGCCTGATTGGCCATCGGCATCACGCCAGCGCACGAGGAAACATTGACGATCGCTCCATCGGGGTACTGGCTGATCAATGCCAGTTCTTTTTGCAGGCAGTAAAGGGGGCCGTTCAGGTTGGTGTGGATGACCCTGTTCCAGTCCTGCGGCTGGATTGTCGCGATCGGCGCGTAGGGGGCGGTAATGCCTGCGTTGTTGATGGCGTAGTGCAACTGATCAACCTCGCCAGCCACCTTCCCGAAGGCTTCGGCTACTGAAGTTTCCGACGCTACATCGCAAAAGATGAACTGCGCCGAAGCCCCGAGTATCTCCAGAGCGGCGGCAGCCTTTTGCTCGTTTCTGCTCATCAGGAACAGCCGCGCGCCCGCTCCGGCCAGTTGCTTTGCCACGGCTAGGCCGATACCGCTTGCTCCGCCGGTGATGACGACGTTCTTGTCTTGAAATTCCATGTTATTGATTCCCGTAATGGATGTGAGCGGGCCGCTTGTAATGCTCATTCACGCAGCAATACACCCGATCGAGTTGCGGATTGCTCTTGTCTCGAAAGCAGTTACCGTCAAACCGGCATTGCTGGACCTGATCCTCATGGCCGGCGAGCGACTTGCTGATCAGGTCGTTATCGGCAAAAAGGGCTCGGCTCATGCCGACCAGATCACAGTGACCCAGCCGCAGTTGATCTTCTGCCTCCTGCAGCGAGCCAATGAAACCGGCATAGCCGACCGGGAGCGAGGTGAACGACTTGATCAGCCGCACCCCTTCGACGAACTGTCGCTGAATCTCAGGATGGGCAGAAAGCATGTAGCGGAAGGTTTCCTTGATGGTGATCGAGCACATGATTGCCGACGTCCCGGCGTCCGCCAGAGCAGCCACTACGTCCTCGAGCAGTTCCGGTTGCTGCCCGCTGGTGCCCAGACAATCATCGATGCCCAGGCGCACGGAAACCTCCAGGTCTCCAGCGGTAACCCTATGAATGCGGTCGATGACTTCCAGCAGGAACCGCGCTCGCTTGAGCGGGCTGGCGCCATAGGCGTCACGCCGATGGTTGGTCCAGGGCGATAGAAAACTGCTCAGCAGATAGCCGTTGGATGCCTGGAGCTGGACCATTTTGGCGCCGGCCTGTCTGGCACGCAGAGCCGCTTGGGCAAACTGATCGCAGACAGCGTCGATGTCCTCAACACTCATCTCTACCAACAGATCGGCACCACTGCTACCGGATAACGCACTGCGGCTCGGGCAAAGCAGCGGTTGGCCGCTGATCTGCGTGCCACCTTGGGCTCCGTAATGCTGAAGTTGCACCACCACCGGACAGTCCCGCTGGTGGCCGTACTCCACCAGCGGCGCGAGCTTTTCCAGGTTGGCATCGCTGTGCAGGCACAGGCCTCGCGCATGCAGGCGCGTGGAGGGCGCTATGGAGGAGTTGCCCAGTACCACCATGGCGCAGCCACCGTCGATCACATGTTGATAGAAAGTGAGCATTTCTTCGGACAGCGAACCGTCCGAGGTGGCCAGGTCGATGCCCATCGGGGCGAAATACAATCGGTTTTTCAGCGAAACGCTCTTACCGATCACCAGTGGGCGTTGTGAAAGCTCATAGCTCATGGGCGAACGATCCTCATGCCACGATTTGCTCGTGGGCCAGAGGGGCTGGTGAAGAGGCCGCGGCCCATCGCATCTGCCCGGCAAAGAAGCAGTGGCACTTGATCGTTTCACGGAGTTCGCTGGCCTGGTCCTTGGACAACTTACCGAACACCAGCACCCGCTGGTCGGATTCGCCGGTGGAGCAGGTCGAAGCAACTGGCAGGCTGAGGAAACCACCCCCTTCGATGTAGAGCGATACGGTACTGACCGTGCTCCAATCGATGGCCCCGGCTTGATGAGTCACCAGCACTCCCAGTACCGAGAGCAGGCTCAGCCTGGCTTGCAACACGCTATCGGCGTGATGCACGAGGATGTTCTTGGGCAAGCGATCGGAAGGGGTAAACCAATGATCCTGAGGGTAGTTCAACGAGCGCATGCGTTTGAACAGCGGTAACTTGATCACTGCGCCTTGCAGCCAAAGACGCGACACCAGCCGACCGTTCTGATAGAAGTTCGCGCACTTGTCGATGGACTTGGGTTGTGATCGCCTGAGGCCCTGGGCCTGCTGCACCACGATTTCGACTTCATAGGCCGATTCGGTGTAGGCATTGAAGGAAATGCGCAAGTCTTCGATGGAAATGGAAACTGCGCCGCGCCGGTGCCCCAAGTAGTTGTAGACGTAGTAGTACATGGCTTGCCTGGCCACCTCGATCAACATCAGACCCGGCACATGTTCGTGCTGCTTGTTATAGAAGTAGTAATTCTTGGTGTCATTGATCAACAGATAAGACCCCTGCCTGGCCTTATCCCACTGCGCGAGCGCTTCAAGGCACTCGATCATGCGTAATACCTGGTCGGACGGTATTTCGGCGTCACCGCCCTGAAAATGCTGGGCAAGGTAGCGTTGGGCCTGCAGGGGGATGAATTCAGCCGTGAGGATGAAGTGGTCGCCGCACTCGGTATAGAAATCAGTCAGGCGGATCTCGAAGGTGGAGAGTGTGCTCGCCTGTTCCGCACTGATTTTCAAGGGCAGATAGCGCAGCACATACTGGTCATCTTGCGCACTGTACAGCGCCTCGAACAGGGCCTGATCCTGCGCGTTGCCAGCCAGTATTTCTGCACCAATCGTAGTACTGAGAAAACTGGGCAGAATCAGCCTTGGTCGAGCGATCAGGACATCCTTGGGGCTGTCTTTGTGCAACAGATGGGGGTCAATCAAGTCTGCGCAGTTCATGGGTTGCGATCTCCAAGTGAGCGAATTGGGGAATGTAGGGGGAGACGGGACAGCAAAAGCTTAATGATGGGCCCATGTACCGGCGCCACCGGCAGCATGTAGAGGCGGCCGAAAGTATTGAAGGTCTTGACGGAGGTGGTGATATGCAGGCAACGCGGTTGCGTGAGTGTTGTATCGATCGAGACCATGACCGCCAGATGGGTATCGCGTGAGGTCAGTACCAGCTTGTGTGCGCTGAGGGCCTCGATGGTGAAGAAATCGAGCTTTTCGCCGACCGTCGGGACGCACTCTGGTGTGACGCCCGAGAACCCGCCGATCTTCTCGACGTGAAAGTGCTGCGAGATGCTGTCGCGCAGCCTGAACGCACCTTTGAGCCAGGCGGGCGTCGCGGCCGTCATCAGGCAATACAGTTCGAATACCGTGGATTCGGTGTCGATGATCGCGCTGGCCGAATGCAGAAAACCTAGCTCATGGTGCTCGGCCACCAGGCTGGCGCACGGTGGGATCTGGGCGTTTGGCGTCTTCATGATGGATGACACCTTATTGCAGCAGGGCGATTTGCGCCTGCTCGGCCTGCAATAGCATGTTTTCGTAGAGCTGGTCGGCGGATGCCTGGTCCTCAATGACCTGTTCGGCGACATTCTGAGCGATGACGTCAATTGATTCGTCGTCGATGAATACCGATTCGTAAACCCCGACGACAGGCAGGTAGATACCTTTGACGTACGCCACCGTCTGCTGCAAAGGCCTGAGCAATTCATCCAGTGTGTAACGGTTGAACCCGCCAGCGCGGTAGCCTGTGGATGGCGCCCCCACTGTGGTGACGATCATGAACTCCCTGTTCTTGAGCTTGTCGCCACCGCGTGCGTAGGCATAGCCGGGGGTGAACACTTCATCGATCCACTGTTTCATGATTGCCGGGCAGGAATACCAATACAACGGAAACAGCAACACGATGCGGTCATGGGCATCGAGCAACGCCTGCTCTGCACGAACATCGAACCCGGTGGGCGTTACCGCGCAAGACAGGCTATGGACCTTGACGCCACGATGGCTGATCTTGCTCATGATCGCGATATTGACGCGGGAAACCGAGAGATCCGGATGCCCCGAAATGACAATGACTTTTTTCATGTAGGGCCCATGTCCTTTATATGGTTGAAATGCCGATGCAGCGCTATTTAAGAACAGGGGCCTGAAGTTGTAACCTAACCTTTTGGGGAGGCGGCTTGCCCAATTTGCCGGCAGCGGCAGGCCATTCGTAGTGCTTCAGGCCACTTCTCGATCAACAAGGCTGGGCGGTACCCTGATCCAGTTGGCCATGATCTTTTGCCCTTCGATCACGGTCAGCTTTTCCCCGCAATGAGCGTCGAAGCCCGCTTTGCGCAACAATCGGGCGATCCCGGGCGGAGATACCGTGATCAATTGGCGAACCTCGTGGCGAGCCGCGACCTTGAGCACTTCGTGCAGCAGCGCCACGGCGTTCGGCGATGACATTGAATGGCCAGTGAAGGTCTGTTGTTGCAGGTCGACGGCGGCAAAACGGGAGATTTCCCAGATGTCCGCGGAATGAGGGAGTGCCTGGTCGCCGAGCACCTGGGGAAAAACTTCTCCCAGCAGATAGGGCTTGTGTGTGGGCAGCAACCGCGCTACGCCGACGATGCGCGGGCCTTGATGGGCGATCACGTATACCGTGTCGTCGCGATCGAATTGATCCAGCTCCTCACCGATCGCACAGTCCAGATGCCATCCAAGTTTCTCGACAAATACGCGATAGCGATATCGCAGCAGGGCCTGCCACAGTTCTATTGGTAATGTAAGGCGCGTACCCGTGGTCATATACATGAGGAACCCTCGGCAAATAATCGAGGGATAATTCAGCAGAATAATCGAATGCTTAGGTACTGCTCTTTTGGGCAGGTGCGTCTTCAACGTGCGAGTATTATTGTTGTTGTTCTCACTCGGCGCCGTTAACGCTTCAGCGGTGCACACATGAGTGGTGTCTCAGACGAGCAAGCCCAGTGTAGTGGCGCGCACTACGGTAGCGGTGCAGTTATGGACGCCCAGTTTCGAGCCTGCATTGCGCAGGTGAAACTTGATGGTTTCCCGCGATAGCGAGAGGATCAAACCGATCTCGTAGGCAGTCTTGCCGTCGGCCGCCCACTTAAGGACTTCACATTCGCGCCGCGACAGCGATTTTTCCTGCGGTAATTGCCACTGCGGTGTCAGTACTCGCAAGAACCCCTGATGGGCGACATTCACCAAAAACCGCATGTATTTTTGATTGGATGCGAGCTCTTGCGCAGTAATAGCGTCGCTGGGGCGCGCCAGTGTCAGCATGCCGCCGCTGCCGCGGCCGTCCAGACAGGATTGAGCCCAACCATGGACCAGTCCGGCTGCGCGGGCTTCCTCCCACATCTGCGGGGTTTGCTGGGTTATTTGCTCGTCCCAGACAATCGGTATCGTCGATTTCGTGCAGTGTTGCACTGTCGGGTCCACGGCAATGTATTCGCACTGGGCATAGCGTTGTCGCCACGAAGGCTGAAAATTGTTGCTCATCACGACCGCAGGGCGGGTGACGGGTATAGGTATTCGGATCCCATAGGCGCAATAGTCGAACCCTAGGTGTCTTGCAGTGCTTACTATCCGGTCCAACAATTCAGCTTCAGTTTGGGCATTGTCGATCGTGTGTAACAGGTCATCCATCCACTTCACTGTCATTCTCCTTGAATTGACCTTGTTACGCTCTATCTGCGCCGACTATCACTTTCGGACGCACTCATGACACAGGGTAGTGCTGCTACTGCTTGGTAACTTGCCAGACCAGTGATCGGTATTGGGATTACTGCCGCTAGGCAAGGGTAGCCTGACTGCGGCGGGAAATCATTGAGCTGGAACAATTCATTGACAGTTGGTGACCGAGCGTTGGGAAGTTTGAGACGTTCTGTTACCTGAACCCTGTGATGGCGTCACCACCGAATTGGCCCCGCTGCCGATAACTACAACAGCGCTAAAAATCTCTGTTTTTAAAGACAAAAAAGCCAACGTTTAAAAACGTTGGCTTTTTCAGTCAGTTGAGCTGACAAGCTTGAGTCATCTATTTGTGAAAGCTCTCATTTATTCTGAGAACCTCCACCTGATCAGAAGTCCAGGTTGGACACCGCCAGGGCATTGCTTTCGATGAAGTCACGACGTGGCTCGACCGCATCACCCATCAGGGTGTTGAAGATCTGGTCTGCGCCAATGGCGTCTTCGATGGTCACACGCAGCATGCGGCGCTGAGCTGGGTCCATGGTGGTTTCCCACAGTTGATCCGGGTTCATCTCGCCCAGACCTTTGTATCGCTGGATGGTGTGGCGCTTGGTGCTTTCAGCCATCAGCCAGTCGAGGGCTTCCTTGAATTCCTTGACCTGCTTCTTGCGTTCGCCGCGTTGAATATAAGCACCGTCGTCCAGCAGGGTGCTCAGTTGCGCGCCCAGGGTTACCACGGTCTTGTAGTCATTGCTGCCGAAGAAGTCGCGGTTGAAGGTGACGTAGTTCGACAGGCCGTGGGAGATCAGCTCGACCTCTGGCAGCCAAACGTTACGTTCACGGTCTTCACGCAGGCTGGCCTTGTACACCAGGCCAGACTTCTCGACGGTGCGCAGGCGCACCTCGTACTGAGCCAGCCAATCCTGCATGTGGGCATGATCGCCCAGCTGCTCCAGGCTCACAGCCGGCAGGTAGATGAAGTGCTCGGTCAGCTCCTGAGGGTACAGGCGCGACAAACGCTTGAGGGTCTTCATCACCATGCGGAAGTCGTTTACCAGACGCTCCAACGCCTCACCGGAAATACCCGGTGCTTCGTCGTTCAAGTGCAGGCTCGCGTCTTCCAGGGCCGACTGCGTCATGTACTCTTCCATGGCGTCGTCGTCTTTGATGTATTGCTCTTGCTTGCCTTTTTTCACTTTGTACAGTGGCGGCTGGGCGATGTAGATGTAGCCGCGCTCGATCAACTCCGGCAACTGACGGAAGAAGAAGGTCAGCAGCAGGGTACGGATGTGCGAACCGTCGACGTCAGCATCGGTCATGATGATGATGTTGTGGTAACGCAGCTTGTCGATGTTATATTCCTCGCGACCAATACCGCAGCCCAAGGCTGTGATCAAGGTGCCGACTTCCTGGGAGGAAATCATCTTGTCGAAGCGGGCTTTCTCAACGTTGAGGATCTTACCCTTCAACGGCAGGATGGCCTGGGTGCGACGGTTACGACCCTGCTTGGCGGAACCGCCAGCAGAGTCACCTTCCACCAGGTACAGTTCGGAAAGGGCAGGGTCCTTCTCCTGGCAGTCAGCCAGTTTGCCGGGCAAGCCGGCGATATCCAACGCGCCTTTACGACGAGTCATCTCACGGGCCTTACGCGCCGCTTCACGGGCACGTGCCGCATCGATCATCTTGCCGACAACCAGCTTGGCTTCGTTCGGGTTTTCCAGCAGGAAGTCGGAGAAGTATTTGCCCATCTCCTGTTCCACTGCTGTCTTCACTTCGGAAGAGACCAGCTTGTCCTTGGTCTGGGAGCTGAACTTAGGGTCCGGCACTTTTACCGAGATAATTGCGGTCAAGCCTTCACGGGCGTCATCACCGGTAGTGGCGACTTTGTGTTTCTTCGCCAGGCCTTCAGCTTCGATATAAGTATTCAGGTTACGCGTCAGCGCGGAACGGAAACCCACCAGGTGAGTACCACCGTCGCGCTGTGGAATGTTGTTGGTAAAGCACAACAGGTTCTCGTTGAAGCTGTCGTTCCACTGCAACGCGATTTCCACGCCGATGCCGTCTTCACGCTGGATGTTGAAATGGAACACCTGGTTGACCGCAGTCTTGTTGGTGTTCAGGTATTCAACGAATGCACGCAGACCACCTTCGTACTTGAACAGCTCTTCCTTGCCGCTACGCTCATCCTTGAGGACGATGCCAACACCGGAGTTGAGGAAGGACAGTTCACGAATACGCTTGGCCAGGATGTCCCAGCTGAAGTGGATATTCTTGAAGGTGTCAGCCGAAGGCTTGAAATGAATCTGGGTACCGGTGGACTCACTGTCGCCAACAATTTTCATTGGTTCTTGTGGCACACCGTGGACGTAGGTCTGTTCCCAAATTTTGCCGCTACGGCGAACAGTAAGGATCAGCTCTTCAGACAGAGCGTTCACTACCGACACACCCACACCGTGCAAACCACCGGAGACTTTATAGGAGTTGTCGTCGAACTTACCGCCGGCGTGGAGCACGGTCATGATGACCTCTGCCGCCGATACGCCTTCTTCTTTGTGCACATCTACCGGAATGCCACGACCGTTGTCGCGCACGGTGATGGACTCATCCGGGTGGATGATGATGCTGATGTCGTCGCAGTGACCGGCCAGAGCTTCGTCGATGGAGTTGTCGACCACCTCGAACACCATGTGGTGCAGACCGCTACCATCATCGGTGTCGCCAATGTACATACCGGGACGTTTGCGTACGGCATCCAAACCTTTCAGCACTTTAATGCTGGTCGAGTCGTACGTGTTTTCTTCGCTCATGCCTTCACTCCCGATGGTCGTGGGTCTGGGTGATACGGCCTTGTTCCACGTGGAACAAAGCGACTGGCGTTTCCGTCTGCCAGCCTTCCCTCAATAATTCGTGGTCTACACAGGTGATAAAAACCTGGCAGCGTAATTCTTCTAACAAACGGCATAACGCGAGGCGGTGTTGCTCGTCGAGTTCGGACGGCAAGTCATCCACCAGATAAATACACTGGCCACGCCTGGCCTGGCTAACGAGATGCCCCTGGGCGATCCGTAAAGCACACACCACCAACTTCTGCTGACCACGGGACAAGATGTCCGCGGCATTGTGTGCGCCTAATCTAAGGCGCAAATCAGCCCGTTGGGGTCCGGCCTGGGTATGGCCGATTTGCTGATCCCGCTGCAAGGACGTGGCGAGCACTGCACTCAGCTCGCGATCTTTGTCCCAACCACGGTAGTAACTCAGCGTCAGCCCCTCGAGATCCAACAACTCACTCAAGGTCTGCTCAAAGACTGGTTTCAAGGCTTTGATATAGGCGCGGCGGTATTCATCAATTTCGTCGCTGGCCAGGCACAGTTCCCGGTCCCAGGCCGCTTGCGAAGCGGCGTCAAGTGTACCATGCCGCAGCCATGAGTTCCGCTGCCGCAGGGCCTTCTGCAGGCGCTGCCACGTGGCCATGAATCGCGGTTCCACGTGGAACACTCCCCAATCGAGGAACTGACGCCGGATCTTCGGTGCGCCTTCTAATAAACGGAAACTGTCTGGGTTGATCAATTGCAGCGGTAGGATTTCCGCCAGTTGCGCCGCACTGCGAGCATTTTGCCCATCAATGCGAATTTGAAACTCCCCGCCACGATCACGGGAGATCCCCAAGCTGCTGTGCCCACCTTCAGCCAATTCCACTTGGCCAAACACTGTGCACGCCAGTTGTTCGTATTGAATCACCGGCAACAGTCGAGCACTGCGGAATGAACGGGCGAGCCCCAGCAAATGGATGGCCTCCAGCACGCTGGTTTTGCCACTGCCGTTGGCGCCATGGAGGATATTGATGCGTGGGGAGGGGGAGAAGGTCACCGGGTGCAGATTGCGCACCGCGGTGACCGAGACGCGACTGAGGGACATCTAGCTTCTGCTGAGCATGATTACAGGCGCATCGGCATAACAACGTAAGCCGAGTCGTCGTTATCGGATTCTTGCACCAGAGCGCTGCTGTTGGAGTCCGACAGGATCAGGCGCACCTGTTCCGTGGTCATCACGCCCAGCACATCAAGCAAGTAGCTCACGTTGAAGCCGATTTCCAGCGAACCGCCGTTGTAGTCGACGCCCACTTCTTCTTCCGCTTCTTCCTGCTCCGGGTTATTGGCCTGGATCTTCAACTGGCCGTTGGCCAATTGCAGGCGGATACCGCGGTACTTCTCGTTCGACAGAATCGCGGTACGGCTGAAGGCTTCACGCAGGGCCTGACGATCGCCGATGACCAGCTTGTCACCGCCTTTAGGCAGCACACGCTCGTAATCCGGGAACTTGCCGTCAACCAGCTTGGAGGTGAAGGTGAACTCACCCGTGGTCGCGCGGATGTGATGCTGACCCAGGACAATGCTGACGTTGCCATCCGGTTCGGTCAGCAAACGTGCCAATTCAAGGATACCTTTACGCGGCACGATCACCTGGTGACGGTCCGGCTGACCGATATCAGCACGCATCGAGCACATTGCCAGACGATGACCGTCGGTGGCCACGGCACGGATGATGCCTTCCGACACTTCCAGCAGCATGCCGTTGAGGTAGTAACGCACGTCCTGCTGGGCCATCGCGAAGCTGGTGCGCTCGATCAAACGGCGCAGCTTGCTTTGCTCCAGGCTGCAGGTCAGCGAGCCAGGGCCTTCTTCAACGGTGGGGAAATCATTGGCTGGCAAGGTAGACAGCGTAAAACGGCTGCGACCGGCCTTGACCACCAGCTTCTGCTCATCAACCTTGATGTCGATCAGCGCATCGTTGGGCAGGCTCTTACAGATGTCCATCAGCTTGCGCGCCGGCACGGTGATCTCGCCAGGTTCGGCGGGTTCTTCGAGCTGGACGCGCCCCACCAGCTCGACTTCCAGGTCGGTACCGGTCAAGGACAACTGCTGGCCTTCGACAACCAGCAATACGTTGGAGAGCACCGGCAAGGTCTGTCGGCGCTCGACGACGCCTGCGACCAGTTGCAGGGGTTTCAACAGGGCTTCGCGTTGAATGGTGAAATGCATGGTCTAGTCCCTTGCCTTAATAAGCTGCGCTGGTGTCATCACGTAGTCAGTGTACGCAACAGGTTCTTGTAGTCCTCGCGAATATCCGCGTCGGATTCCTTAAGTTCGTTGATTTTGCGGCACGCGTGCAAGACCGTGGTGTGGTCGCGACCGCCAAACACATCACCGATTTCCGGCAGGCTGTGGTTGGTCAACTCCTTGGAGAGTGCCATAGCCACCTGACGCGGACGAGCCACCGAGCGCGAGCGGCGCTTGGACAGCAGGTCGGAAATCTTGATCTTGTAGTACTCCGCCACGGTGCGCTGGATGTTATCCACACTGACCAGCTTGTCCTGGAGTGCCAGCAGGTCTTTCAAGGATTCGCGAATCAGCTCGATGGTGATGTCGCGGCCCATGAAGTGCGAGTGTGCGATCACCCGCTTGAGTGCGCCTTCCAGCTCACGCACGTTGGAGCGAATGCGTTGGGCAATGAAGAATGCGGCGTCGTGGGGCAGGTCGACCTTCGCCTGGTCAGCCTTTTTCATCAGGATCGCAACGCGGGTTTCCAGCTCCGGCGGCTCTACCGCAACGGTCAGGCCCCAACCAAAGCGAGACTTCAGGCGTTCTTCCAGGCCTTCGATTTCCTTCGGATAACGGTCGCTGGTCAGGATGACCTGCTGGCCGCCTTCGAGCAGGGCGTTGAAGGTGTGAAAGAACTCTTCCTGGGAACGTTCCTTGCGGGCGAAGAATTGAATGTCATCGATCAACAAGGCATCAACGGAACGGTAGAACCGCTTGAACTCGTTGATCGCATTGAGCTGCAGGGCCTTGACCATATCAGCCACGAAGCGCTCCGAGTGCAGGTACACGACCTTGGCATTCGGGTTCTTCTTTAATAGATGGTTACCCACAGCGTGCATCAAGTGAGTCTTACCCAAGCCAACGCCACCATAAAGGAAGAGTGGGTTGTAACCATGCTTGGGGTTATCGGCCACTTGCCAGGCGGCCGCCCGGGCCAGCTGGTTGGATTTACCTTCGACGAAGTTCTCGAAGGTAAAGGTGCGGTTCAAGTAGCTGGTGTGCTTGAGCGCGCCTTCCACCTGCACAGTGCGCTGTTCCGCGCGAACCGGGGCCTGCTGCGAGCTGGCACCTGCCATTGGGTCGAAGCTGTCGCGGGACGGCTCTTCATTTATAGGCGCGTTTTTCTGCGACGAGGATTTTGAAGGCGTCGGGGCAACCGGTGCTGGCGAGTTATTAACAAGCGCGACAGCGGACTGTGCCTGCGAGGCACTCGCTGCCAACGGCGCATTCGGCGCAGCGCGAGGCGCCGAGCTGCGTTTGCTGCCTATTAATAAGGAGAGCACGGGTGCGAGGCCATTGCCATGCTCATCGAGCAATTCGAGAACGCGGCTCAGGTACTTCTCGTTGACCCAGTCGAGAACAAAACGATTGGGTGCGTAGACACGCAACTCGTCGCCTTCGGCTTCGACCTGTAGCGGACGGATCCAGGTGTTGAATTGCTGGGCAGGCAGCTCATCGCGCAAAAGCTCCACGCACTGCTGCCAAAGTTCCACTGACACGGATATCCCCTAAGTTGAAAGCCGGTGAGGCAAAAACAGCCGCCATTGTAGCGGCCAGCCGCCCACTTATCCACATGTAGGTTGCTCACACACCAGCCAAAATCAATGCCTTAACCGTAAAGAAGGCGACAGATGGTCTGTGCATAAGCTCTGTGGATAAACGCACCTAAGCCCGTTGTACAAGTGGGGTCGAAAGTCTGTGGGTAACCGGCCTGTGGATAACAAGCCATTCCACACACAGCTTATCCGACAGCGCAGCACAGGCAGAGCACCGTTTCTCCCCCGTGTTGTCATTCTCTGTACATCACGTGGAATATGGCCTCAAGGCAGTTATCCACAGAAGAACGCTTCCCTAGCTTTTATAAGCTTTACAGAAAAGCTTTAAATAACTTCCTTCTTTATTTTTATATCTATGGCATTGCCCATGGAAGCCAGGCGGACAGAAAAGGCCTGGATACGTGCAAAGATCTAATTAAAGGAAAAGCTGGTTGGAAATTGACCTAGAGGCTTGCTTTCTCTAGAATCGCCGGTCTCTTAAAACGGGGGCCATTCCGGCCCGTTGTGGACGAACCAGGTAACAACGCCATGAAACGTACTTTCCAACCAAGCACCATCAAACGCGCCCGTACCCACGGCTTCCGTGCTCGCATGGCCACCAAGAACGGCCGTGCTGTCCTGTCGCGTCGCCGCGCCAAAGGTCGTGCGCGTCTGGCAGTTTGATAATCCGGTACTGGTGGTGAGTCAGGACTTCAGTCGGGAAAAGCGCCTGCTTACCCCCCGGCACTTCAAGGCAGTCTTTGACTCCCCCACCGGCAAGGTTCCGGGGAAAAATCTCCTGCTCCTTGCGCGTAACAACGATCTGGATCACCCCCGTCTCGGGTTGGTGATCGGCAAGAAGAGCGTAAAGCTCTCCGTTGAGCGCAATCGCCTCAAGCGTCTGATGCGCGAATCGTTTCGCCTCCACCAGGACACTCTGGTTGGTTGGGATATTGTTATCGTCGCGCGCAAAGGCTTGGGGGACGTAGAAAACCCCGAATTGATTCAGCATTTCGACAAGCTCTGGAAACGTTTGGCGCGTACCCACAAGCCAGCACCAGCAGTCAGCACCGAAACTGTAGGGGTAGACAGCCTTGATGCGTAAACTGGCGCTCGTTCCGATCCAGTTTTACCGTTATGCCATTAGTCCTCTGATGGCCAACCACTGTCGTTTCTACCCCAGTTGTTCCTGCTACGCGTTAGAGGCCATAGAAAATCATGGTCTTCTGCGCGGTGGCTGGCTGGCCTTTCGTCGTTTAGGCCGCTGTCATCCGTGGAATCCCGGTGGTTATGACCCGGTTCCACCTATCCCTACCTCCCGTTCTTCTTCGATGGCCGAGTAATCATGGATATTAAACGCACGATCCTGATCGTCGCCCTGGCAATCGTGTCCTACGTCATGGTTCTTAAGTGGAACCAGGACTATGGCCAAGCTGCCCTGCCGACTCAGAATGTTGCTACCAATCAGGCTGCGCCGGCTATTCCGGACACCCCGCTGGGTAACAATGCGTCCGCGAGTGCCGATGTTCCCAGCGCGAATGGCGAGACAAGCGCCCCTGTAGAAACGCCAGTAGTCACCAATAAAGACCTCATCCACGTCAAAACGGATGTGCTCGACCTGGCTATCGATCCACAAGGTGGTGATATCGCCCAGCTGAAGCTGCCGCTTTATCCACGTCGCCAAGACCATCCGGATGTTCCGTTCCAGCTGTTCGATAACGGCGGCGAACGCGTTTATCTGGCACAAAGCGGCCTGACTGGCACCAACGGTCCGGATGCTCGTGCTACCGGTCGTCCGGTTTATTCGACCGAACAGAAGACTTATCAACTGGCTGATGGCCAAAACCAGTTGAACGTTGACCTGAAATTCAGCCTCGATGGCGTCAACTACATCAAGCGTTTCAGCTTCACCCGTGGTTTGTACGACTTGAAGGTCACTTACCTGATCGACAACGAAAGCGACAAACCGTGGAGCGGCAACCTGTTTGCCCAGCTCAAGCGTGATGGCAGTTCCGATCCGTCTTCCAGCACCGCCACCGGCACCGCGACTTACCTGGGCGCCGCCCTGTGGACAAGTAACGAGCCGTACAAAAAAGTGTCGATGAAAGATATCGACAAGGGCGCGCTGAAAGAAACCGTTCAAGGTGGCTGGGTTGCCTGGCTGCAACACTACTTCGTGACCGCATGGATTCCGAACAAGGGTGAAGCCAACCTGGTGCAAACCCGCAAGGACAGCCAGGGCAACTACATCATTGGCTTTACTGGCCCGGCGTTGACCGTCGCTCCAGGCGCCAAGGCTGAAACCAGCGCTACCTTGTATGCCGGCCCGAAAAGCCAGGCAGTACTGAAAGAGTTATCCCCAGGCCTGGAACTGACTGTGGATTACGGCATCCTGTGGTTTATTGCCCAGCCGATCTTCTGGCTGCTGCAACATATCCACAGCATCGTCGGCAACTGGGGCTTCTCGATCATCTTCCTGACGATGCTGATCAAGGGGATCTTCTTCCCACTGTCGGCCGCCAGCTACAAGTCGATGGCGCGCATGCGTGCCGTGGCCCCTAAATTGGCCGCGCTGAAAGAACAACATGGTGACGACCGGCAGAAAATGTCGCAGGCCATGATGGAGTTGTACAAGAAAGAGAAGATCAACCCGCTGGGTGGATGCTTGCCGATTCTGGTACAAATGCCGGTATTCCTTTCGCTGTACTGGGTACTCCTGGAAAGCGTGGAAATGCGCCAGGCTCCGTTCATGCTGTGGATAACTGACCTGTCGATCAAAGACCCGTTCTTTATCCTGCCGATCATCATGGGCGCGACCATGTTTATCCAGCAGCGCTTGAACCCAACGCCGCCGGATCCGATGCAGGCCAAGGTAATGAAAATGATGCCAATCATCTTCACCTTCTTCTTCCTGTGGTTCCCAGCTGGCCTGGTGCTGTACTGGGTGGTCAACAACGTGTTGTCGATCTCTCAACAGTGGTACATCACACGTAAGATCGAAGCGGCTACCAAAAAAGCCGCGGCGTAACTTACTCTGTGGATAACCACTCAAGACGCCCCCTAGTGGGGCGTTTTGCTTTCCGTCACTTTTGTTCTGGAACCTGCTGATGAGCGCTCCTCGTGAAACCATCGCTGCTGTCGCTACCGCTCAAGGTCGCGGCGGTGTCGGTATCGTTCGAATTTCCGGGCCGCTCGCCGGCATTGCCGCCAAAGCCATCAGTGGTCGTGAACTCAAGCCTCGCTACGCCCATTACGGCCCCTTCCTGGATGCGGATAACGGGGTATTGGACGAAGGCTTGGCACTTTATTTCCCAGGCCCTAATTCCTTTACCGGCGAAGATGTCCTCGAATTGCAAGGACACGGTGGCCCGATCGTCCTGGATATGTTGCTGCAACGCTGCCTGCAACTGGGTTGTCGCCTGGCGCGCCCGGGAGAATTCAGCGAGCGGGCATTCCTCAACGACAAGCTCGACCTAGCGCAGGCCGAAGCGATAGCCGACTTGATCGAGGCCAGTTCTGCACAGGCTGCGCGCAATGCATTGCGCTCGCTGCAGGGGGCGTTTTCCCTGCGTGTGCATAACTTGACCGAGCAACTGATCAGCCTGCGTATCTACGTGGAAGCGGCGATTGATTTTCCGGAAGAGGAAATCGACTTCCTTGCCGATGGCCATGTATTGGCGATGCTGGACAAGGTCCGCGACGAATTATCCACAGTACTGCGCGAAGCCGGGCAAGGCGCCTTGCTGCGTGACGGCATGACCGTGGTGATTGCCGGTCGACCCAATGCCGGTAAATCCAGCTTGCTCAATGCCCTGGCGGGGCGTGAAGCGGCCATCGTTACCGAGATTGCCGGTACCACACGGGATATCCTGCGCGAACATATCCACATCGACGGTATGCCCTTGCATGTGGTCGATACCGCCGGTCTGCGTGATACAGACGACCAGGTGGAAAAGATCGGTGTAGAACGGGCGCTCAAGGCCATCGGCGAAGCGGATCGGGTGCTGCTGGTGGTGGATGCCACCGCACCTGAAGCTGTTGATCCTTTTGCGCTGTGGCCGGAATTCCTTGAACAACGGCCAGACCCGGCCAAAGTCACCTTGATCCGCAATAAGGCTGACCTCACAGGGGAAGCCATTGCCATGGAAACCAGTGACGATGGCCACGTCACCATAAGTCTGAGTGCGAAGTCGGCCGGGGATGGCCTGGAGCTGCTGCGTGACCACCTCAAGGCCTGCATGGGTTACGAACAGACTTCAGAAAGCAGCTTCAGCGCTCGTCGCAGGCATCTGGAGGCGTTGCGTCATGCCAGCGCGGCCTTGGAACACGGTCGGGCACAGCTGACCTTGGCGGGGGCAGGGGAGCTGCTGGCTGAGGATCTACGCCAGGCCCAACAGCTGTTGGGCGAAATCACGGGGGCATTCAGCTCGGATGATTTGCTGGGACGGATTTTTTCCAGCTTCTGCATCGGTAAATAGTCTTTCGTTTTCCACAGGCAGGCCATTCGCGCCTGTCTGTTTCTTTCGCTTCAACCTATTTCCTCCTTTCTCTATGCATAACCAGGTCGTGGGTGGCCTCCCCGTGCGCGCAATTTGCTTCAGTGCTCCCATTTCTGTGGATTAAGCCCTGTGAATAACCGCCCCTGTGCTCGGTTGATAACAGGGCTCGAAACCTGGGCTAAAACCCGTCTGTGGATAACTACCTGTTTAATCCACAGGCTTAAAGCACTTATCCAAGCCCCTCATGGGCACATGACCACAGACTTTTAAAGCGCTGTACATAACGAAAATAAAGGCCTGTAGAGATCTATCCACAGAAAGGTGCCTCAGTAGAAATAAACATAAAAACAAAGATTTAATAAACTTCTCTCTTTTAATTTCTATTGTCTTTGATTCATCCACAGCTGGTTAAATTTTGTGCAAAGGGTTCTTTAGGGAGGGCTAAGTCCCTATACTTGCCGCCAAAGCTCTAAAACCAGCTCAACCAATCAATTCCTAATTACCTACATAAGCAGGCACGAGGTGCGTGGTGGATTTCCCTTCCCGTTTTGAAGTGATCGTCATCGGCGGCGGTCATGCCGGTACCGAGGCAGCACTGGCGTCAGCACGCATGGGCGTAAAAACCCTGTTGCTGACGCACAACGTGGAAACCCTCGGTGCGATGAGTTGCAACCCTGCCATCGGTGGGATCGGCAAAAGCCATCTGGTCAAGGAAATCGACGCCCTTGGCGGCGTGATGGCCATGGCTACCGACAAGGGTGGCATTCAATTTCGCGTGCTCAATAGCCGTAAAGGCCCGGCCGTGCGTGCCACACGGGCTCAAGCCGACCGCATCCTGTACAAGGCCGCGGTTCGCGAAACCCTGGAAAACCAGCCGAACCTGTGGATATTTCAACAGGCCGCCGATGACTTGATCGTCGAGCAAGACCAGGTACGTGGTGTCGTCACCCAGATGGGCCTGCGTTTCTTCGCGGAATCCGTGGTGTTGACCACCGGTACCTTCCTCGGCGGACTTATCCACATCGGCATGCAGAACTATTCCGGCGGCCGCGCCGGTGATCCTCCGTCGATTGCCCTGGCCCAACGTCTACGTGAATTGCCACTGCGGGTCGGTCGCTTGAAAACCGGAACTCCGCCGCGTATCGACGGGCGTTCCGTGGATTTCTCAGTGATGACCGAGCAAGCTGGGGATACGCCGATTCCGGTCATGTCGTTCATGGGCTCTAAGGAGCAGCATCCGAAACAGGTCAGCTGCTGGATTACCCACACCAATGCCCGCACCCACGAAATCATTGCCGCGAACCTCGACCGTTCGCCAATGTACTCCGGGGTGATCGAAGGCATCGGTCCACGGTATTGCCCGTCGATCGAAGACAAGATCCACCGCTTTGCCGACAAGGAAAGCCACCAGGTCTTCATCGAACCCGAAGGCCTGACCACTCATGAGCTGTACCCGAACGGGATTTCCACTTCCTTGCCGTTCGATGTGCAAATCCAGATCGTGCAATCGATTCGCGGCATGGAAAACGCACACATCGTGCGCCCGGGCTACGCCATCGAGTACGACTACTTCGACCCGCGCGACCTGAAATACAGCCTGGAAACCAAAGTGATCGGCGGCCTGTTCTTTGCCGGGCAAATCAACGGCACCACTGGCTACGAAGAAGCCGGCGCCCAAGGTTTGCTGGCCGGGACCAACGCCGCGTTGCGCGCACAGGGCAAAGACAGCTGGTGCCCACGCCGCGATGAAGCGTACATCGGCGTATTGGTCGATGACCTGATTACCCTGGGGACCCAGGAACCGTACCGGATGTTTACCTCCCGGGCCGAATATCGACTGATCCTGCGTGAAGACAATGCCGATTTGCGCCTGACCGAAAAAGGCCGCGAATTGGGCCTGGTCGACGACGCACGCTGGGCCGCTTTCTGCCAAAAACGCGAAAGTATCGAACTGGAAGAGCAACGCCTGAAAAGCACTTGGGTTCGCCCTGGCACCGAACAGGGTGATGCAATTGCCGAAAAATTTGGCACACCGCTGACCCATGAATACAACTTGCTCAACCTGCTGTCCCGTCCGGAAATCGACTACGCTGGTCTGGTCGAAGTGACCGGCGGTGGCGCAGATGATCCACAGGTTGCCGAGCAGGTTGAAATCAAGACCAAGTACGCCGGTTACATTGATCGCCAGCAGGACGAAATCGCTCGCCTGCGTGCCAGTGAAAACACCAAGCTGCCGGCGGATATCGACTACACCGGCATTTCCGGGTTGTCGAAGGAAATTCAAAGCAAGCTGGGGATAACTCGGCCGGAAACCCTGGGCCAGGCGTCACGTATCCCTGGCGTAACCCCGGCAGCCATTTCGCTGTTGATGATTCATTTGAAAAAACGCGGCGCGGGCCGTCAGTTGGAGCAAAGCGCTTGAGTTCGTTGGTCACCTCGCAACACGCCGAAGAGTTATCCACAGGTGCACGCCAACTGGGTGTGCATCTGACCGAAACCCAGCAAGAGCTGTTGCTGGGTTACCTGGCCCTGTTGATCAAATGGAACAAGGCTTACAACCTCACGGCGGTACGCGATCCCGATGAAATGGTCTCGCGGCATTTGCTCGACAGTCTGAGCGTGATGCCGTTTATCGAAAACGGCCGCTGGCTTGACGTTGGCAGTGGCGGTGGCATGCCTGGTATTCCGTTGGCCATCCTGTTTCCGGAGTCCCACGTGACCTGCCTGGACAGCAATGGCAAGAAAACCCGCTTCCTGACCCAGGTCAAACTGGAGTTGAAGCTGGACAACCTGCAAGTTATCCACAGCCGCGTCGAAGCCTTCATACCCGAACAGCCCTTCAGCGGAATTGTTTCCCGGGCGTTCAGCAGTATGGAGAACTTCTGCAACTGGACCCGCCACCTGGGCGACCGCGAAACCCGTTGGCTGGCAATGAAGGGCGTTCATCCAAGCGACGAGCTGTTAGCATTGCCGGCAGACTTCCACCTCGATAGCGAACACGCCTTGGCCGTACCCGGTTGCCAAGGCCAACGCCATCTGCTGATACTGCGCCGCACGGCATGATTGGGAACACAAGCAAGAATGGCTAAGGTATTCGCGATAGCGAACCAGAAAGGTGGCGTGGGCAAAACCACCACCTGCATCAACCTCGCAGCATCCCTGGTCGCGACAAAGCGCCGGGTGCTGTTGATCGATCTCGATCCACAGGGCAACGCCACCATGGGTAGCGGTGTGGATAAACACGGCCTGGAAAACTCGGTCTACGACTTGCTGATTGGTGAGTGCGACCTCGCCCAGGCCATGCACTACTCCGAGCATGGCGGTTATCAACTGCTGCCGGCCAACCGCGATTTGACCGCGGCGGAAGTCGTGCTGTTGGAAATGCAGATGAAAGAAAGCCGCTTGCGCAGTGCCTTGGCGCCGATCCGCGAGAATTACGACTACATCCTGATCGACTGTCCGCCGTCGCTGTCGATGCTCACGCTCAACGCTTTGGTGGCTGCCGATGGGGTAATTATCCCCATGCAGTGCGAGTACTACGCACTGGAAGGGTTGAGCGACCTTGTGGATAACATCAAGCGTATCGCCGAGTTGCTGAACCCGAACCTGCAGATCGAAGGCTTGCTGCGGACCATGTTCGACCCGCGCTTGAGCCTGATGAACGATGTTTCGGCGCAGCTCAAGGAACACTTTGGCGAGCAACTGTACGACACCGTGATCCCGCGCAATATCCGTCTGGCCGAAGCGCCAAGCTACGGCATGCCGGCTTTGGCATACGACAAAACATCGCGTGGTGCGATTGCCTACCTGGCCCTGGCCGGCGAGATGGTTCGTCGCCAACGCCGCAATTCACGCACTGCTGCAGCCCAGCCAACTTAAGGAATCCCCATGGCCGTCAAGAAACGAGGTCTCGGACGTGGACTGGATGCGCTCCTGAGTGGTCCGACTGTCACGACCCTTGAAGAACAAGCGGTGCAGGCCGACGAGCGTGAGCTGCAACACCTGCCGCTGGACCTGATCCAGCGCGGTAAATACCAGCCACGGCGGGACATGGACCCCCAAGCGCTTGAAGAGCTGGCCAATTCGATCAAGGCTCAGGGCGTGATGCAGCCGATCGTGGTACGCCCGATTGGTGGTGGCCGCTTCGAAATCATTGCCGGTGAGCGCCGCTGGCGCGCCAGCCAGCAGGCCGGCAAGGAAACCATCCCGGCGATGGTGCGCGATGTCTCGGATGAAACTGCCATCGCCATGGCGTTGATCGAGAACATCCAGCGAGAAGACCTCAATCCGATCGAAGAAGCGATCGCCCTGCAGCGTTTGCAGCAGGAATTCCAGCTGACCCAGCAACAAGTGGCCGAGGCGGTGGGTAAATCCCGCGTCACGGTCTCCAACTTGTTGCGCCTGATCGCTCTGCCGGAAGTCATCAAGACGATGCTTTCCCATGGCGATCTGGAAATGGGTCATGCCCGCGCTTTGCTCGGTTTACCGGAAAATCAACAAGTTGAAGGGGCGCGACACGTTGTCGCACGAGGTCTCACCGTTCGTCAGACTGAAGCCCTGGTTCGCCAGTGGCTCAGTGGCAAACCTGCACCGGTCGAAACGGCCAAACCTGATCCGGATATCGCGCGTCTCGAGCAGCGCCTGGCCGAGCGCCTGGGCTCTGCGGTGCAAATTCGCCATGGCAAGAAAGGCAAAGGCCAATTGGTCATCGGATATAACTCGCTCGATGAGCTTCAGGGCGTCCTTGCCCACATTCGCTGAAACATTTGCTTATGTAGCGCGTGATCGGAAATCACTACCCGGCAGTTGAATAGGGGCAGAACCGCCCCTATACTCTGCGCGCATTTTGTCGGCACAAATTATGCCAAGTTATTGATTTCCGGCAGCCGACCATTGAGGAGCAAGAGTGATGGAAACCCGCACGCCAAACACGTTGCCGTTCCATCGCTTGGCCGTTTTCCCGGTTTTATTGGCTCAATTTGTCATGGTGCTGATCGCCGCATTGGCGCTTTGGTACTGGCATGGAGTCGTAGCCGGGTATTCAGGACTCTGCGGAGGCCTGATAGCCTTGCTGCCCAATATGTATTTTGCTCACAGGGCCTTTCGGTTTTCCGGCGCCCGAGCAGCCCAGGCCATCGTCCGGTCTTTTTATGCCGGCGAGGCGGGGAAACTGATTTTGACGGCAGTGCTGTTTGCACTGACCTTTGCAGGTGTGAAGCCATTGGCGCCGCTGGCTGTATTCGGCGTCTTCGTGTTGACCCAACTGGTCAGCTGGTTCGCTCCCCTGCTAATGAAAACAAGACTTTCGAAACCTTAGGGCGTTTGAGGCAACCATGGCAGAAACAACCGCTTCGGGCTATATCCAGCACCACTTGCAGAACCTGACCTTTGGTCAGCTTCCCAACGGCGGCTGGGGCTTCGCCCACACCGCAGCAGAAGCCAAGGAAATGGGCTTTTGGGCTTTCCACCTGGATACTCTGGGCTGGTCGGTCGCATTGGGTCTGATCTTCGTCCTGATTTTCCGCATGGCGGCAAAGAAGGCGACCTCCGGTCAGCCGGGTGCCTTGCAGAACTTCGTTGAAGTATTGGTCGAATTCGTCGATGGCAGCGTGAAAGACAGCTTCCATGGCCGTAGCCCGGTGATTGCACCGCTGGCACTGACCATCTTCGTCTGGGTGTTCCTGATGAACGCCGTCGACCTGGTACCGGTCGATTGGATTCCTCAACTGGCCATCCTGATTTCCGGCGATCACCACATTCCATTCCGTGCGGTTTCCACCACGGATCCTAACGCCACCCTGGGCATGGCTCTGTCGGTGTTCGCGTTGATCATTTTCTACAGCATCAAGGTCAAGGGCATCGGCGGCTTCATCGGCGAACTGACCCTGCACCCGTTCGGCAGCAAGAACATCTTCGTTCAAGCCCTGCTGATCCCGGTGAACTTCCTGCTGGAATTCGTAACCCTGGTCGCCAAGCCGATTTCCCTGGCACTGCGACTGTTCGGCAACATGTATGCCGGCGAGCTGGTATTCATTCTGATCGCTGTGATGTTCGGCAGTGGTCTGCTCTGGCTTAGCGGCCTGGGCGTTGTTCTGCAGTGGGCGTGGGCTGTGTTCCACATCCTGATCATCACCCTGCAGGCGTTTATCTTCATGATGCTGACCATCGTCTACCTGTCGATGGCGCACGAAGAGAACCATTAAGACCAGTCTCGACTAGTCTGATGTCCTTCCCGGTGAAACGGGAAGGTGGCCTGAAAGGGCTATGAAACGATTTGTTTTACCGCTTTAAAATCTAAAAAACCTAAACCATACGACGTAAAAGTCGGGAGGAAAGATGGAAACTGTAGTTGGTCTAACCGCTATCGCTGTTGCACTGTTGATCGGCCTGGGCGCCCTGGGTACTGCCATTGGTTTCGGCCTGCTGGGCGGCAAATTCCTGGAAGGCGCAGCGCGTCAGCCAGAAATGGTCCCAATGCTGCAAGTTAAAATGTTCATCGTTGCCGGCCTGCTCGACGCCGTAACCATGATCGGCGTTGGTATCGCTCTGTTCTTCACCTTCGCGAACCCCTTCGTTGGTCAACTCGCTGGCTAATCACTCGAATTTTCGAGTTGATTGGGGTGATGGACAACGAATGAGCGAGGTGTTGGCGTGAACATTAATGCAACCCTGATTGGCCAATCCGTTGCGTTCTTCATTTTTGTAGTGTTTTGCATGAAGTTCGTGTGGCCTCCGGTCATCGCGGCTTTGCACGAACGTCAGAAGAAGATCGCTGATGGTTTGGACGCTGCCAGCCGTGCAGCTCGCGACCTGGAGTTGGCCCAAGAGAAAGTGGGTCATCAACTGCGCGATGCTAAAGCACAGGCAGCTGAAATCATTGAGCAAGCCAAGAAGCGCGGCAACCAGATCGTCGAAGAGGCTGTTGAAAAAGCCCGCGTCGAAGCTGACCGTGTGAAGGCTTCGGCTCATGCCGAGATCGAACAGGAACTGAACGGCGTCAAAGACGCGCTGCGTGCCCAACTGGGTGCTCTGGCGGTCGGCGGTGCAGAGAAGATCCTCGGTGCCACAATCGATCAAAACGCGCACGCGGAGCTGGTTAACAAACTGGCTGCTGAAATTTAAGCGAGGGCGATCATGGCAGAACTGACCACGTTGGCCCGACCTTATGCTAAGGCAGCCTTCGAGCACGCCCAGGCCCACCAGCAGCTGGCCTCTTGGTCAGCCATGCTCGGCCTGGCTGCAGCAGTGTCGCAAGATGACACCATGCAGCGCGTGCTCAAGGCCCCGCGCCTGACGAGCGCAGACAAGGCCGCCACTTTTATTGAAGTGTGCGGCGACAAGTTTGATGTGAAAGTGCAGAACTTCATCCACGTCGTTGCCGAAAACGACCGTCTCCCGCTACTGCCGGAGATTGCCGCTCTGTTCGACCTGTACAAGGCCGAAGCGGAGAAATCGGTAGACGTTGAAGTGACCAGTGCTTTTGCATTGAACCAAGAACAGCAAGACAAACTCGCCAAGGTTCTCAGTGCACGACTCAATCGGGAAGTGCGCCTGCAAGCTACGGAGGACGCATCCCTGATTGGTGGTGTCGTTATCCGCGCCGGCGACCTGGTTATCGATGGCTCGATTCGCGGCAAAATCGCGAAACTTGCCGAAGCATTGAAATCTTGAGTTTGAAGGGGCAGCAGAGCAATGCAGCAACTCAATCCTTCCGAAATAAGTGAAATTATCAAGGGCCGCATCGACAAGCTCGATGTGACCTCCCAAGCCCGTAACGAAGGCACTGTCGTCAGCGTATCTGACGGTATCGTGCGGATTCACGGTCTGGCCGACGTCATGTACGGCGAGATGATCGAGTTTCCGGGCGGCGTCTACGGTATGGCCCTCAACCTGGAGCAAGACTCCGTAGGTGCCGTTGTATTGGGTGCGTACACCAGTCTGGCTGAAGGCATGAGCGCCAAGTGCACCGGCCGCATCCTGGAGGTTCCGGTTGGTAAGGAACTGCTGGGTCGCGTAGTCGACGCACTGGGTAACCCTGTTGACGGTAAAGGTCCACTGGGCAACACCGAGACCGATGCGGTCGAGAAAGTTGCTCCAGGCGTGATCTGGCGTAAGTCGGTAGACCAGCCTGTACAGACTGGCTACAAGGCTGTCGATGCCATGATCCCTGTCGGCCGTGGCCAGCGTGAGCTGATCATCGGTGACCGTCAGATCGGTAAAACCGCTCTGGCGATCGACGCGATCATCAACCAGAAGAACAGCGGCATTTTCTGCGTCTACGTAGCCATTGGTCAGAAGCAATCGACCATCGCCAACGTGGTTCGCAAGCTGGAAGAAAACGGCGCCCTGGCCAACACGATCATCGTGGCTGCCAGTGCTTCGGAATCTCCTGCGCTGCAATTCCTGGCACCGTACTCCGGTTGCACCATGGGTGAATTCTTCCGCGACCGCGGTGAAGACGCGCTGATCGTTTATGACGATCTGTCCAAGCAAGCAGTGGCTTACCGCCAGATTTCCCTGCTGCTGCGCCGTCCACCAGGCCGTGAAGCTTACCCAGGCGACGTGTTCTATCTCCACTCCCGTCTGCTGGAGCGCGCATCCCGCGTTTCGGAAGAATACGTAGAGAAGTTCACCAACGGCGCAGTGACCGGCAAAACCGGTTCCCTGACCGCATTGCCGATCATCGAAACCCAGGCTGGCGACGTTTCCGCGTTCGTTCCGACCAACGTGATTTCCATCACCGACGGTCAGATCTTCCTGGAATCGGCCATGTTCAACTCGGGCATTCGCCCTGCAGTGAACGCCGGTGTTTCGGTATCCCGTGTGGGTGGTGCCGCTCAGACCAAGATCATCAAGAAGCTCTCCGGTGGTATCCGTACCGCTCTGGCTCAGTACCGTGAACTGGCGGCATTCGCCCAGTTCGCTTCTGACCTGGACGAAGCGACCCGTAAGCAACTTGAGCATGGTCAGCGCGTTACCGAGCTGATGAAGCAGAAGCAATACGCCCCAATGTCGATCGCTGACATGGCGTTGTCGCTGTATGCCGCTGAGCGTGGGTTCCTGACCGACGTTGAAATCGCCAAGGTCGGCAGCTTTGAACAAGCGCTGATTGCTTACTTCAACCGCGATCACGCCGAATTGATGGCGAAGATCAACGTGAAGGGTGACTTCAATGACGATATCGACGCTGGCATGAAAGCCGGTATCGAGAAGTTCAAGGCCACCCAAACCTGGTAAGCCGCAGCGGGAGCCGCAAGGCTCCCGCTTGCTAACCTGATAGGTGTTACATGGCAGGCGCAAAAGAGATTCGCAGTAAGATTGCGAGCATCAAAAGCACGCAAAAAATTACCAGCGCCATGGAAAAAGTGGCGGTCAGCAAAATGCGCAAGGCACAAATGCGCATGGCTGCTAGCCGTCCTTATGCGGAGCGTATCCGCCAGGTAATTGGGCATCTGGCCAACGCCAACCCGGAATACCGCCACCCGTTCATGATCGACCGCGCAGTCAAGCGTGTGGGTTATGTGGTAGTGAGCAGTGACCGTGGTTTGTGCGGTGGTTTGAATACCAACCTGTTCAAGGCCCTGGTCAAGGACATGGCGGTAAACCGCGAAAACGGCGTCGAGATCGATCTGTGTGTCGTTGGTAGCAAGGGTGCGGCCTTTTTCCGTAACTTCGGCGGTAACGTCGTTGCAGCTATCAGCCACCTGGGTGAAGAACCGTCGATCAATGATCTGATCGGCAGTGTGAAGGTGATGCTGGATGCGTACCTGGAGGGCCGGATTGACCGCCTGTCCGTGGTATCCAACAAGTTCATCAACACCATGACCCAGCAGCCAACCGTGGAGCAATTGATCCCACTGGTGGCGACCCCGGATCAGGAACTCAAGCACCACTGGGACTACCTCTACGAACCAGACGCCAAAGAGCTGCTTGACGGCTTGATGGTGCGCTACGTGGAGTCGCAGGTGTACCAGGCGGTGGTCGAGAACAACGCAGCTGAACAAGCGGCGCGGATGATCGCGATGAAAAACGCTACCGATAACGCCGGTGATCTGATCAGCGATTTGCAGCTGATCTACAACAAGGCGCGTCAGGCTGCGATCACCCAAGAGATCTCGGAAATCGTCGGCGGCGCTGCCGCGGTTTAACGGTTCAAATATTCAGAGGATCCAGCTATGAGTAGCGGACGTATCGTTCAAATCATCGGCGCCGTTATCGACGTGGAATTTCCACGCGACAGCGTACCGAGCATCTACAACGCGCTGAAAGTACAAGGCGCGGAAACTACCCTGGAAGTTCAGCAGCAGCTGGGCGACGGCGTAGTTCGTACCATTGCGATGGGTTCTACCGAAGGCTTGAAGCGCGGTCTGGACGTTGTCGACTCTGGCGCTGCCATCTCCGTACCGGTCGGTAAAGCGACCCTGGGCCGGATCATGGACGTACTGGGCAACCCGATTGACGAAGCTGGCCCGATCGACACCGAAGAGCGCTGGGGCATTCACCGTCCAGCACCTTCGTTCGCGGAACAAGCTGGCGGCAACGACCTGCTGGAAACCGGCATCAAGGTTATCGACCTGGTTTGCCCGTTCGCCAAGGGCGGTAAAGTCGGTCTGTTCGGTGGTGCCGGTGTAGGCAAGACCGTAAACATGATGGAACTGATCCGTAACATCGCCATCGAGCACAGCGGTTATTCCGTGTTCGCCGGTGTGGGTGAGCGTACTCGTGAGGGTAACGACTTCTACCACGAGATGAAGGACTCCAACGTTCTGGACAAAGTGGCACTGGTTTACGGTCAGATGAACGAGCCGCCGGGAAACCGTCTGCGCGTAGCCCTGACTGGCCTGACCATGGCCGAGAAGTTCCGTGACGAAGGTAACGACGTTCTGCTGTTCGTCGACAACATCTATCGTTACACCTTGGCCGGTACTGAAGTATCCGCACTGCTGGGCCGTATGCCTTCGGCAGTAGGCTACCAGCCGACCCTGGCTGAAGAGATGGGCGTTCTGCAAGAACGTATCACTTCGACCAAGGAAGGTTCGATCACCTCGATCCAAGCGGTATACGTACCTGCGGATGACTTGACCGACCCGTCGCCTGCGACCACCTTCGCCCACTTGGACGCCACCGTCGTACTGTCCCGTGACATCGCTTCCCTGGGTATCTACCCAGCGGTCGATCCACTCGACTCGACTTCGCGCCAACTGGACCCGAACGTGATCGGCCAGGAGCACTACGACACCGCTCGCGGCGTTCAGTACGTGCTGCAGCGTTACAAAGAACTGAAGGACATCATTGCGATCCTGGGTATGGACGAACTGTCGGAAACCGACAAGCAGTTGGTATCCCGCGCTCGTAAGATCCAGCGCTTCTTGTCGCAGCCGTTCTTCGTGGCTGAAGTCTTCACCGGTGCCTCGGGTAAATACGTTTCCCTGAAAGACACCATTGCTGGCTTCAAAGGCATCCTCAACGGTGACTACGACCACCTGCCAGAACAAGCGTTCTACATGGTCGGCGGCATCGAAGAAGCGATCGAGAAAGCCAAGAAACTGTAATCCCGGCGCCCGGCAACGGGCGCTCATCAGGTTGAGGCAATCAGATGGCTATGACAGTCCATTGCGATATCGTCAGCGCGGAAGGGGAAATCTTCTCCGGTCTGGTAGAAATGGTGATTGCACACGGCGAACTCGGTGACCTGGGTATTGCCATGGGCCACGCGCCATTGATCACCAGCTTGAAGCCAGGTCCGATTACGCTGACCAAGCAAGGCGGGGAAAAGGAGGTGTTCTACATCTCCGGTGGTTTCCTCGAGGTTCAGCCGAACATGGTCAAGGTACTTGCCGACACCGTGCAACGTGCTGGCGACCTGGACGAAGCTTCTGCTCAGGAAGCCGTCAAGGCTGCCGAGAAGGCCCTGCACGAGAAAGGTGCGGACTTCGACTACAGCGCTGCTGCTGTACGTCTGGCCGAGGCTGCAGCTCAGCTGCGCACGCTCCAGCAGATCCGCAAGAAGTAAGCGGCCACGCCGTCATGCTTCATGCGCGATTGATTAAAAAGGGTAGCCTCGGCTACCCTTTTTCTTTTTTAGCAAAACACTTCTCTGGTCTGAAGCCGGACCGCCCAGGATTGGTAGCCATTCATGTCTCTTGAAATCGTCATTCTCGCCGCAGGCCAGGGCACCCGCATGCGTTCGGCATTGCCCAAGGTGCTGCACCCCGTCGCGGGTAACTCCATGCTCGGGCATGTTATCCACAGTGCCCGGCAGTTGGACCCACAACGTATCCACGTGGTGATCGGCCATGGTGCTGATGTGGTGCGTGAGCGCCTGGCCGCGGATGACCTGAATTTCGTTCTGCAAGACAAGCAACTGGGGACCGGTCACGCCACCGCCCAAGCCGTGCCGTTCATCACAGCCGACACCGTGCTGATCCTCTACGGCGATGTGCCGCTGATCGAAGTCGAAACCCTGCAACGCCTGCTCAAGCATGTAGTACCTGGCCAGATGGGCCTGCTCACCGTAGAGCTGGATGACCCTACCGGCTACGGGCGCATCGTGCGTAACACTGACGGGAAGGTCGCGGCCATCGTCGAGCACAAGGACGCCAGCGAAGCCCAGCGCGCCATTACCGAAGGCAACACCGGTATTCTTGCGGTCCCTGCCAATAAGCTTGCGGATTGGATGAGCCGTTTGTCCAACAACAACGCCCAGGGCGAGTACTACCTCACTGACGTGATCGAAATGGCTGTCAGCGATGGCCTGCTGGTCGCCACCGAGCAGCCCCACGACCCTATGGAAGTGCAAGGCGCCAACGACCGCAAGCAGCTTGCAGAGCTCGAACGTCACTACCAACTGCGTGAAGGCCGCCGCCTGATGGCCCAGGGCGTGACCCTGCGCGACCCGGCGCGTTTTGATGTACGTGGTGAAGTCACCGTGGGCCGCGACGTGCTGATCGATATCAACGTCATCCTCGAAGGCCGCGTGATCATCGAAGACGACGTGGTGATCGGCCCGAACTGCGTGATCAAGGACAGCACCCTGCGCAAAGGCGTGGTGATCAAGGCCAATAGTCATATCGACGGTGCCGTGATGGGCGAGGGCAGTGATGCGGGTCCGTTTGCACGGTTGCGTCCGGGCAGCGTGTTGGGAGCCAAGGCCCATGTGGGTAACTTTGTCGAATTGAAAAATGCCCATCTGGGCGAAGGCGCCAAGGCCGGCCACTTAACGTACCTGGGCGATGCGGTGATCGGTGCGCGGACCAACATCGGCGCCGGCACCATCACCTGCAACTACGACGGTGCCAACAAGTATCAGACGACTATTGGTGAGGATGTGTTTATAGGCTCCAATAATTCGTTGGTTGCACCTGTAACCATCGGAGATGGCTCGAACACCGCTGCCGGTTCCACCATCAATCAGGATGTGGATAAGTCCCAACTGGCCGTAGCCCGCGCCCGCCAACGCAACATTGACGGATGGAAGCGTCCGGTCAAAATCAAAAAGACCTGAGTTATCCACAGCCTCATCAGCAGTGCTATCCAAATGTGGGAGGGGGCTTGCCCCCGATGGCGAATTTTCAGTCAATATTTTAGATCGACTGATCTACCGCAATCGGGGGGCAAGCCCCCTCCCACATTTGTCGTGTGTTGTTCGAAAAATCTGTTCCCGACGCTTGACGATATCTTGCCAATAGGTTTTGATTGCCTTCGTTATCTTTCGAAACGAAACTTATCATTACCATGTCGAAACGAAATACACCCCAACGACGCCACAACATCCTGACGTTGCTCAATGAACAGGGCGAAGTCAGCGTGGACGAACTGGCCAAGCGTTTCGAAACCTCGGAAGTGACCATCCGCAAGGACCTGGCCGCCCTCGAAAGCAACGGCCTGTTGCTGCGTCGCTACGGCGGCGCAATCACCATGCCCCAGGAACTGGTCGGTGATCCGGCCCAGCCCATCTCGGCCTACAAGCGCGCTATCGCCCGTGCCGCCGTGATGCGTCTGCGCGAACACGCCCGCATCATCATCGACAGCGGCAGCACCACCGCCGCCATGATCCCCGAACTGGGCCATCAGCCCGGCCTGGTGGTGATGACCAACTCCCTGCACGTGGCCAGCGCCTTGAGCGAACTGGAACACGAGCCGGTGCTGTTGATGACCGGCGGCACCTGGGACCCCCATTCGGACTCGTTCCAGGGGCAAGTCGCCGAGCAGGTGTTGCGGTCCTACGACTTTGATCAACTGTTCATCGGTGCCGACGGCATCGATCTGCAGCGCGGTACCACCACCTTTAACGAATTGCTGGGCCTGAGCCGCGTGATGGCCGAAGTCGCCCGGGAAGTGGTGGTGATGGTCGAATCCGACAAGATCGGCCGCAAGATTCCCAACCTGGAACTGCCCTGGAGCAGCGTCCATACCCTTATTACCGATGATCGCCTGCCGCTCGAGGCCCGCGACCAGATCCAAGCCCGCGGCATTACGCTGATATGCGCGGCAATCATCTAGGAGAAACACCATGTGTGGAATTGTAGGCGCAGTCGCTGAACGCAACGTCACCGCCATCTTGCTCGAAGGCCTCAAGCGCCTGGAATACCGTGGCTATGACAGCGCCGGTGTGGCTGTCTTCACCAACGCCGGCAAGCTCGAACGCATGCGTCGCCCAGGCAAGGTCAGCGAGCTGGAGCAGGCGTTGCTCGGTGAGCCGCTGGTCGGCCGCCTGGGCATTGCCCACACCCGTTGGGCTACCCACGGTGCGCCGTGCGAACGCAACGCCCACCCGCATTTCTCCGGTGACCTGGCGGTGGTGCATAACGGCATCATCGAAAACCACGAAGTGCTGCGCGAACAACTCAAGGGCCTGGGCTACGTGTTCACCTCGGACACCGATACCGAAGTCATTGCCCACCTGCTGAACCACAAGCTCAAGGACCTCGGTGACCTGACTGTCGCCCTCAAGGCCACCGTCAAGGAGCTGCACGGCGCCTACGGCCTGGCGGTGATCAGTGCCAGCCAGCCCGACCGCCTGGTCGCCGCCCGCAGCGGTAGCCCGCTGGTGATCGGCCTGGGCCTGGGCGAGAACTTCCTCGCCTCCGACCAACTGGCCCTGCGCCAGGTCACCGACCGTTTCATGTACCTGGAAGAAGGCGATATCGCCGACATCCGCCGTGAAAGCGTGCAAATCTGGGACGTCAACGGCCAATCCGTCGAGCGCGAAGCCGTGCAATACCGCGACGGTGCCGAAGCTGCCGACAAAGGCGAGTTCCGCCACTTCATGCTCAAGGAAATCCACGAGCAGCCCGCCGTGGTGCAACGCACCCTGGAAGGTCGCCTGGGCGACAAGCAAGTGCTGGTCAACGCCTTTGGCCCGCAGGCCGCCGAGCTGTTCGCCAAAGTACGCAATGTCCAGATCGTCGCCTGCGGCACCAGCTACCACGCCGGTATGGTTGCGCGTTACTGGTTGGAAGAACTGGCCGGCATCCCTTGCCAGGTCGAAGTCGCCAGCGAGTTCCGCTACCGCAAGGTGGTGGTGCAGCCCGACAGCCTATTCGTGACCATCTCCCAGTCCGGTGAAACCGCCGATACCCTGGCTGCCCTGCGTAACGCCAAGGAACTGGGCTTCCTCGCCAGCCTGGCGATTTGCAACGTCAGCATCAGCTCCCTGGTGCGTGAGTCCGACCTGACCCTGCTGACCCAAGCCGGTCGCGAAATCGGCGTCGCGTCCACCAAGGCGTTCACCACCCAACTGGTGGGCCTGCTGCTGCTGACCCTGTCCCTGGGTCAGGTACGTGGCACATTGGCCGCCGGTGTCGAAGCCACCCTGGTAGAAGAACTGCGCCGCCTGCCGACGCGCCTGGGCGAAGCTCTGGCCATGGACAGCACGGTAGAAAAAGTTGCCGAGCTGTTTGCCGACAAGAATCACACCCTGTTCCTGGGTCGTGGCGCCCAGTACCCGGTAGCGATGGAAGGCTCCCTGAAGCTCAAGGAAATCTCCTATATCCACGCCGAAGCCTACCCGGCTGGTGAGCTCAAGCACGGCCCGCTGGCCCTGGTGGACGACGACATGCCGGTGGTCACCGTGGCGCCAAACAACGAACTGCTGGAGAAGCTCAAGTCCAACCTGCAGGAAGTCCGCGCCCGTGGCGGCCAACTGATCGTCTTCGCCGACGAAAAAGCCGGCATGACCAACGGCGAAGGCACCCACGTCATCAACATGCCGCATATCCACGACACCCTGTCGCCGATCCTCTACACCATCCCGCTGCAGCTGCTGTCTTACTACGTCGCGGTGCTCAAGGGCACTGACGTCGACCAGCCGCGTAACCTGGCGAAGTCGGTGACCGTGGAGTAACCCGTCACATCCTGGAGGCCCGTTGGTTTTGAACAATAAAGATTGACACAAAACAATAAAGTTTGACACTCATGAACATAGATTGACACAAGGCCCAAACCCCCGTATCTATGGGGGTTTTTCCTTTCCAGGCTTTCCCTTTGGTCTGGATTCATCGCTTCAACTCTCCGCGGGTGTAGTCTAGAAAACGCTTTGAAATATGGCCGCTACGGCGGTCATGTCCTTCTACGACTTTTTCTCGGCGTGAGGTGAAGCGGTCCGCATCGACTGAGGAGGCGTGGGTTGCGAGGTCGTAAGTTTGCATCACAGCAAGACATTGAACGGCATATTGCAAATGGATTTGGCGAAGGCGCCGGGGCAAGCTACGTGCCTTGGCTGCGGGTACAAGATGTCCCGTCGATAGGTCGTTCGCACAAGATCCAAGGTGTGAAGATCGAGAGGATTCATCACCTACTGTCAGATCTCGAGCGTTCGTACTTCCTTGTGTGTGAATTTTCTGAAAACGTCGTGGATATCCGTGAGCAATATCCGTTACTACCTACAGAGCGTGCGCAAGCGATAGCGTCGGCAATAGATGTACGTTATCCCAGATACCCTAGAACGACACTGCCCTATGTAATGACAACAGATTTCCTGCTAACTGTTAAGGACTTGAACGGAAACTTTAAGTCGGTAGCTAGAACTGTGAAGTATCGATCCGACCTAGTTGGCAAAGGAAGTAACCGCACGCTTGAAAAACTTGAGATTGAAAAGCGCTTTTGGCATAGCCAAGGTGTTGATTGGAAGATCGTCACAGATGAGTTTTTTACACGAGATTTGATAAAAAATCTTGGACTAATCAGAAAATACTCGAAGCTGCATCGCGATTTAATGAAAGTCCCGTTGCATTCGAATTTTATCGACTGCCTAGCAAACAGCCGGGAATATTCGTGGACCTTGGCCACCTGTCTAAGAAAAATAGCATGCCTTCTGTCCATTTCCTATATAGATGCTCAAGCAATTTTCTTCCATCTGGTTTGGAACAAGATACTGAAAATAGATTTGGTTAACACTCCTCTCCACCTTACTGGTCTAGTTCCTGACTTCGAAGTTTTCCAGATCCCTGCCCAAGTATCGTTGATGGAGAAAATGTCATGACTGTTCTCGTTAATGACGTTTTCGAGCCTGTTACCGATCTGTCGGTCATCTCTACGATAGCCAGGCTCATTTACCAGGATGAAACGCATGACTTAGCAGTTGTGATAGATCTAGCTGACCCTCCCCGGCAGCCGTACGCTGTTGGTCTTGATGAGCTGCGTCGCTCGCTAGCGTCTGGTCACACCAAACCAGCAGCCATCACCACGCCCGAGTTTATGCTTGTGCTTGAGGAGCAGTTGGATGAGAGAGCCAAGCAAGGCCGGGACGAAAAGTGGGCCGTCATCGCCCCTCTGCTAGATCCTGAATATCCAGGACAAATATTTGTACGGGGGGAGTTAGGCCGGCTTGTTAGCAAACGGGCGTCAGAGCTCGGAATCCAGCGAAAAACTATCTATCGGCTTCTTTACCGATATTGGTTTTATGGTCAAGTTCGAAACTCATTGCTTAATAATTACTCGGCGGTAGGTGTTGCCGATAGAAAATATGATCCAAGTAGGCCTCCAGGGCGAAAGCCTAAGTTTCAAGGCGTTCTTACTGCGCCTTCCAAGATGCTCGGTGCGGTTGATAAACGATGCATCCGAGTTGGGTATTCCCTTTATGTAAAAGATAAAAAGTCTTCTATTTCGAGCGCATATGACGAAATGTTGAGAAGATTCTACTCGGTTCGAGACATCTCTAAAAACAGTGAAGAAGAGCTTCGTTTGCTGCCTAGCTTAGAGCTGCCCAGCCTGAGGCAGTTCAGATATTGGGGACAGATTTTTTTCGACGAAATTGAAACCGAGCGTGGCCGTAAAGGGTTGAGGAAGTGGTTAAAGGACTGCCGTCCGCTTTCAGGTACCGTTCGCGATTGGCTGCGTGGACCGTGTCATCAGTTCGAAATCGACGCAACTATTGCCGATATTTATTTGGTCAACAGCTACTCTAGACGGATGCTCATTGGCCGGCCCGTAGTTTATATCGTTGTGGATAGTTTCTCCGGAATGATTGTTGGCCTCTATGTAGGATTGGAAGGTCCCAGTTGGAACGGGGCGAGGCAAGCGCTGTTCAACGCGTTTACCTCCAAAGTCGAGTTCTGCGCTCAGAACGGCGTTGAAATCAATTCAGATGATTGGAATTGTCACCACCTGCCCCACCAGATTTACGCCGACAGGGGAGAGATGTTGTCACTGGCAGCAGAGGGGCTATCGTCAGGCTTGGGAATTGAGATGGGCACTGCTCCGCCTTATCGGCCTGATTGGAAGCCTATGGTAGAAAGTCGGTTTGGCATTTTGAATGATTTGACGGGTATCAGATGGCTACCTGGCGGGGTAGCTGCGCGAGACAAAGAGCGAGGCGAGCGAGATTACCGGCTCGATGCCACGCTGAACCTCAAAGAGTTCACCCAGATACTCATCAATTGCGTGCTCCACTATAACCGGCACCATCGACAGCCTGACCGACTGACTCAGGCGATGATGAATGACGGCGTTGAACCTACGCCCAACGGGATATGGAATTGGGCCTGCGAAAACGACCTGATCGAATCCAACAAACGTCCCGACGAGCTGGTTTACCTCCATCTCTTGCCGCGCGAGCGCGCGACCGTTCAAAAGGGCGGGGTGATGTTTCGCGGCATGCACTACGTGTGTGATATGGCCATAGAGAAAGATTGGTTTGCCAAGGCTCGCAAAGGGGGCGTTTGGTCAATAGAGTGTTGGTTCGATCCGAACTCTGCGGCGCACATCTGGATCCAGGGAGAGGCCAAGCAGTTTATCCGCTGTGATCTTCGACGATCGGATGCCGGTTACGCGAATTACCGCTCGGACGAGATTTTTGATCTGCTCGAAGCCTATCGCCAAAAACCGCCTACTCGCCGGCGAGCCGAGCTGGAAAGCCGTGTCCAGCTTAGCGATCAGGTCCACCAGATCATCAGTCATGCGCTCGCAGAACGAAAATTGGAACCTGCTCCGCCCACCAAGGCAGAGGCCACTGGGAACATCCGCGAGAACCGCGCAGAAGAACGTCTCCGTGAGCGTGAAAATGCGGTTGTTCCTGAAGGCGTCAGGGCGGAGCCAGCTTCACTTCAATCTGAATTGACACCGAAAGCGCATGACTCATATGCCGGCGAGCGAACTGCGCAGGTTATCGATTTGCTCAAAAGAATTCGGCCAGGACAGGCAAAATGAAAGGTGCGCAGACGTTTGCCAATTACGTCAAACAGGACATAAGTGAGTATGCGGGCAATCCGCTTATCGAAGCTTTGCCTCCGATATTGTCGGAGGCGGCGGCTATTGAGCTGATCTCGAATTTTCCTCAGCCGGTGGATCCGAAAGAGCTGACCCTCGAAGGATCCACTCGAATTCACTGTATCGACCGGTTGAGAACCGTGGTGCAGCCGTTTTTGTTACACCTGGAACTGGAGGCCCTGTTTTCACTGCTCATCCGTCGAGGGTATGTTGGGCGTAACCCGATGTCGCCCGCTACCGTCCGGCATTTGCATTCTTTATCGGGGGCTCAGCGTTACCACGATGCGTTCAAGTCCACTGCAGAAACGTTCACCGTCGTCGGCCTGAGCGGCATTGGCAAGTCGACGGCACTCCACGCCATTTTGAGCCTTTATCCACAGACAATCCGTCATGAGCGTTATGAGGGAAAGCAGTTTGTTCATACCCAAATCACTTGGCTGAAGCTTGACTGCCCTCGGGATGGATCGCTGGCTGGATTTTGCCAGCAGTTTTTTTATGCAGTTGGTGACGCTCTAGGAGACAAGGACTATCACAAGCGCTACAGGCATCGAAACATCAATGATGCGCTGCAACAGATGGAGCAGGTGGCCAGCACGTTTTTCATCGGCGCCTTGTTAATCGACGAGCTGCAAAACCTCCACTTGGCGAAAACCGGTGGTAAGGAGAGCATGCTGAATTTCTTTCTGCACTTGGTTAACAACATTGGTATCCCGGTCGTTTTCAGTGGCACGAACTCTACGATTAGCCTGTTCTCAGAAGTCATGCGGACTGCCCGCCGAGTCTGTGGTGCCGGTACGCTGGAATTCAAACGATTCGAGAAAGATGATGAGGAGTGGCGGTTGTTAGTCGAAAATCTCTGGAGCTATCAGTGGTGCAAACAGACTGCTGAGCTGACCGACGAGATTTTCGACACGCTGTATGAGCACACTCAAGGCGTCACAGATTTCCTGGTCAAGCTGCTGGTATTGAGTCAGCGTTATGCGGTCCAGAGTGGCTCGGAGTGTTTGACTGCCGAGGTCCTGGTGAAGGTAAGCAACTCAAAAATGCAGATTCTAAAGCCAGCCCTTTCAGCTCTGCGTAGCCGAGATCCGAAGCGGATGCGACAGTTCGACGATTTGCTGCCGATTGAGGATCAGCTGAGCGAAATGATGGTCTTCGATGGTTTGGCACGAGAGGATCGCCTTGCCTTGCTTCGAAGTGTTGTATCCCGTGAGAAGCCGGTAGACCCATCTCCAACCATTCTTGCGAAAGGCCACCCATCGCCAATTGCTACTGCAGTGGAAAACTCAGAGGCTACAGCGCTAAGCGAACATGACGCTCCCCTCGATGCTCTGCGCGCTGCGGGCTGGCTCAACGAGGACCTGTTTGAGTTCTCACCGATGTACCACAAAGCGTGAGTCGGGAGGTGGCGAAGTGCACCTTAAACTCCATTTCTTCCCCGCCGCGTTTCCCGACGAGACGCTGCACAGCGTGATTTCTCGCTATGCCCGTCTTTGCGGTGTTCGTAATTGCCAAGAAGCATTTGCCGGACTGAAATCGGCGGCAGCATTTTCGCAAAATGTGGCATTCCCAAGTCATTTAGGGGAGTTTGTCGACGCGCTACCCAGCGGTACCGAGCTATCGATAGCCGAGGTCCTCATGCGTCACACGCTATTACCCTACTATGCGCCGTTTTTGAGTATGAGCCAGGTAGAACACGCTCGGACGCTGATGACTGCCGATGGGAAGGGCTTGATGTTGAAGCTGGGCGTCAACGCGAGCCGTATTGGATTCGCCTCCCGAGTGCGGTTATGCCCAGAATGTATCGCCCAAGATCAGGCCCAACGGGGAGTTGCTTACTGGCACAGGGTCCACATGCTTCCAGGCGTGCTGGTATGTCCGCATCACGGCACGTCACTTAGGATCCTTGATCCTCGCTGGTCCAGCCGTAGCTCTCGACAACTCAATCTGCCGAGTGATGAGAATGTGCAAGCACACACGGTACTTCTCGATACCCCGTTGCTGCGCATGCCGCCGCTTCACGAAATAGCGTTGCGATCACTTCAGGTCATCGAGTCTGAAGTCAGTGCTTTGTCGGCGGAGGCGGTGCGCTACACGCTTTTACAAAGGGCAACGCAGCTTAACCTTGCCTCTGATAACCATCGCTTGCACCTGCACATGCTGGCGCAGCACATGGCCGATTTTTTTGCTGCACTCCCGCGAGAATGGGAATTTTCTATACTCGGAGAAGTTCGTGCAGGTACACCCGCCTCATGGGTCATGAAGCTGCTTCGTACGCCAATAACCTCCCACCATCCGCTCAAATACATTTTATTGGCCGGTGCTCTGGGCATTGACATGGTGAGCTTGCTGCATGGTCAACGCCCAATGAAACAGGCGGTGGCGTGTGGTCCGAAAGCTCACATTCGACTTCACACGCGCCTTTCTCCGGTGATGCCTGGTGAAGGCCTGGACTGTTCGTCAGCCGCTGTGTGGAAACATGCTCTTGAGGGAGCTGATGCCAAAAAGATCGCTGCCGTTCTAGGCGTTTCATTGGCGTATGTCTATCGTCACATCCGAAATGTAGCCGGCGGGCAAGGTGCTTGGAGGGAGGCACGATTTCACATTGAGCTATGCGCAAGACGCGCGGCTTTCGAGGCTGATTATCGCTTTTACAAAGCACATGCATGCAGGGGGTATGCGTGGCTGTATCGCCACGATAGGCAGTGGCTTTCGGAGTCAACTGTAAACCCAAGCCCCCATCGTACGCCCCGTCTAAATAGCGCCGAAATGTTCGCTGCCCTCGATGCGAGACTGGCCGAAGAAGTCCGTCAGTGTGCTGAAGCGCTTTATGCTCTTGCGGGTAAGCCTGTCCGCATCTCGCGTACCAGAATTGGCCGGGAGCTTCATGTTCTGTCTCGCTTCGAAAAGCAGCTCTGCAAGCTTCCTCTCTGTGCAGCAATGCTCGACAAAGTATGTGAATCAATCGAAGGCTTTCACGATAGGCGTCTGCGATGGGCTAGACGCAAATTGCTCTCGGAGGGCAAGCCTGTATCACGTTCTTCGCTCTACCGGGTCGCGAGCATTCGGCCCACGCTGTAATCCAGCCCGCCATTCCCTCCATCTAAAAAACGTTCTGAATTAATTCACCGTGAACACATTGTTTTTCTGTTAATGAAAATTTGCACCTTCCAGAATAGGTCCGGAATACGCATGATCACGATCAGCAAGTAAAATGTACTAACCTGCGAGCAATCGCCATGGGCTGACCTACGCGGGTTATCGATACGTGTGTTGTATTCAAGGAGTACGGTCGCGGCAGGGTTTAAATGAATTCACTACGATTCAAAGTTGAGCGGCTGTGTCATTTCCAAATCCAGGCCGGATACAGAATTTTACGGGTTGCATATATACTGCCCTCGGATGCACGTTCTCTTCGAGCCCTACCTTTAATCGGTAAATGATGTCTGATCTATTATTTTTCCCCGTATCGATGCCGGATGAAATGCTGCACTCTCGTGTCACCCGCTATCACTATCTGTCAGGCAATAGAACCGCGACAGAAACCTACCGCGATTTGTTCGCATCGAAACCCTTTTGCATTGGTGGCATCGTACCCAAGCAGATCGAGAGGCTCGCCCACAGGCTGCCGGGGCAATCGGAGAGCAATCTCGCAGAGCTGATCAGTAGCAACACGACTTTTCCTGCTTACCGACCTTTTCTTGGGGTTAAGCAGGGTCCGGAGAACAACGTAGGACCGCTCGGTTATGACGGGGTGGTACGGGTGCCCCGCAGAGAAGAGTCCACCCATGGCAAGGCTAAGCTTTGTCCTACCTGCGTTCAGGAGGATTTGATTGATCGGGGTTCTGCCTACTGGCATCGATCTCACCAGATACCCGGTGTTGCCGTCTGTTGGCGTCATGGCGACGCATTGATCCATGCCTGCCCCGAGTGCTCTCGCCCGTTCTACCGAAAATTGAAGCTACTTCCCAATCTGACTGAGCCATGCGCGTGCGGCTGGAGCCCCTTAAACAGCGCAGCGACTCACAAGGGCTCAAATCTGGAACAGAAAGTCGCCCTGTTCGCACACGATATCTTGCAACGCAATATTCCTCCGATAGGCAGTACGGTATTAAGTTCGTGCTACGTCCGCCAATGCAAGAAACGCGGATTCATTTTCGGAAAAAATGCGGGTATCGCAAAACTATTCGACAGCATCCAAAGCGCTTACGGCGATGAGCTTTTGTCGCAGATTGATCCAGCCTATAACACCGGGAAGCATGAGCAATGGATCCGGCTCAAATCAGACAAAGGTCAGCTAAATATGCCGCTCGCGCGGCATTTGATCATTGCTCTTCATTTGTTTTCCAGTGCAGATGACTTTGAAGAGGCTCTGAAGAATGAGTCTATCCTGCTGAGTGCCTCTATTTCTCCGCGAGTTCCCAAAGGCGAAGAATCGCATCCTAACCAAAAAACTAGATATCGCCAAAAAATTGAGTTGCTTTTAGCGCTACGTGCCGACGCCGATGTCGAGTACCTCTGGAAGAAAGCGTACAAACCTACGCAATGGATTCTAGAAAATGATAACGCATGGTTAATGGCAAAACTCCGTGCACCTAAAAAAGTTGCAGTTACGGCCGAGAAGTCTGTCGACTCTAGAGACGGCGCGTATGCAGCCCTTATCGAAGCGGGCGTAGATGAGCTATACAAAGTTACGAAAGATCCGAAGAGAGTGAACATTCGGAATTTGCAATCGCTGCTCCCAAGTTCGTTACCTCATGAACTGGATCTGCGCAAGCAGAAGTTTCCCCTTACTTATCAACAGATCAAGATTCATCAAGAGTCAGTATGGCATTTCCGTCTAAGAACTTTGGTGTGGACTGTCTCTGAACTCATCAGGATGAAGCTCCCGGTGAATTACTCGACGGTAAGATTGACCTCAGCGGTAGCAAGCAAGGTTTTCCTGGTTTTTTCCAGTTTCTTCGAGTGGGATCTGGAAAGCTTGGCAAGAACCGGAGTCGACGCGGAGGCCTTGCTCAGATCTACCGGCGTATCGAGGAATTGGGAGGGACCACCGGTTCCAATAAGCTTTTGAGGGCATCTGTATTCCGTCAGCGTCTGCCAACCTCAGGTGATAATAAAAATCCCATCTGGCTCCTAAGCGTAGACGCGGAGCAGGGTCCACCTTTCACATTAGTAACATTCGCGGCAGCTTTCTGAAAGCTTTCACTTGTTACTCTTTAACTCAGAAATAATTGAGCTCTGGAGATAATTATGAAAGCAATGACAGCAATGAAAGGATTTTTTGCCGCTACTATTTTGACCTTATCTGCTTTGGCCATGGCTGAGGGAGGCGGTGACCGCGTTTATGGTCGAATGATGCAAGAGAACCAACAGGCAATGGAACAATACGCCTCAAGAAATGGTAAGACACCTCCTGAAATTGTTCATTATGAATATGGTATGAACCTCGATATCCAGAAGGTCGTCAGTGTCACACAAGCCAATAAAACCTGTGGTATTGCTCCTTCGCGCATGACCTACGAAGACTCTACCGGCAAGCTTAACACCGTGGAATATAAGGTTATGGCCGACAACTGCCCACATGGAAGCTAGACCATGCAAATTATTTAAGCGCAACATAATTTTCCGTTTGTCCGAACAAGCTTACTGCCCGCTGACGTAGAAGTAATTTTCAGGACAGGCTGAAGTTATCCATTTTATGAAATCATCTCTGTCAGTTGAAAGGTTTCTAACGCGCAGTGAAGTATTGCTCAACCACCAGATACATCCCGCCTCCTTGTTTCTCCTTTGGTTTGGGAGGCGGTTTAGGCGCCCTAGTGGCGCCTTTTTTACGTTCAAAATGAGCTATGTCCTCTGCACTGCCATGACCCTGACCATGCAGGAACAAGATTAGAAGATCAGTTTCCGGGGTATTCAGCAATGACGTGGTCTGTGCCTGCTTTGGACAAGCCGATTACCTTATAAGCGTCATGTTTCCCGTCCACTTCCATTCCTGGGGAGCCGGCCGGCATGCCAGGAACGGCGATCCCGAGAAGGTCGTCACGTTTGCTCATCGCAATGATTTGCTCGGCGGGCACGTGACCTTCAACAAACTTTCCATTGATCATTGCTGTGTGGCAGGACGAGAGTCGTGGAGCAACACCGAGATCCTGCTTGACCGCGCTCATGTTGGTTTCTACATGATCAACGACGGTGAAGCCGTTAGCTTCAAGGTGCTGGATCCACTTCTTGCAGCATCCACAGTTAGCGTCACGATGGACGTCGATCGTCAGCGACTTTGCTGCATGACCAGCTGAACTGATAAACAGAGCCGCAAATGCAGCGAGGCGAAGTGCCCGACCGGGACGAAGAAAGTTATTTCGCATGGGTATGTTCCTTCCCATCAGCGTGGGTATGAGTTTTTGGCTGAGTGGCCGGAGTTTCAGGGGCGTCATGTGAAGCCTCCACAACCTGAGGATGGGCGTGTTCGGTACTTTCATCCTGAGAAGGCGCTGCGGCCGCCTCATGGGCATGAGCGCTGTTTCTCTCGCCATGATGGTCGCCTGCTTCGGCTATCTCTTCGGCTGCACTCGCGTCATGATGCCCCGCGACAACGCCTTTTTGGCCCTCATGCTGGCCTTCATGGTTATGCATTTTGCTCTCACCGCCACCGTGTTGATGACCACCGCTGCTGGTTGCTAGAGCTTTGTATTGCTCTGCATCCAATGAAGGCAGTTGCTGGAGAAAAGCGACCATTCCCCATATGTAGGGATCGGCCATGCTTTTACCCCAAGCGGGCATGCCTGTGGATTTGATTCCATGCTTGATGATCCAGAAAGCTGCGGCAGGGTTTCCATCAACGCCCAGTTTTGAAAGATTCGGAGGTGCAGGGTAAAGGCTATTACTTAACTCGGTTCCTGCAATACCCGGAGCCAGATGGCAACCGATGCACATAGAGTTGTAGTTGCCAGCACCTGCGCGGATGAGAGCTTCTTCGCTCAGGTCGGGGACTTTAATGTCGCGTGAGCGCACTTCGATCGAGCGATCCCGAGCGGTGGAAAGTAGCGCGTAAACGGGATCGGAATGTGGTTCATCCGCCCCAACATTGATCACACCAAAATAAACCACGCCGGCACCTGTTATTGCGGCAACCACCCCGGCAGCAGTCAATGTTTTCAATGTTCTTTTCATGTCAGGCCCTCAAAACCACATCCGAATACCGGCGACAAACCGGGCCTCGTTGGCATCCTCTCCTTCATCGCTGGCCAGATCTGCCGTATTGCCGTAGGAGCGGCTCCAGCTAACACCAATGTAAGGGGCAAATTGGCGAACAATCTCATAACGCAATCGGAGCCCTACTTCGGTGTTTGCCAATCCAGACCCAATGCCGCGCTGGGGATCATTTTTTCCGTAAAAATTGGCTTCGGCCGTCGGCTGCAAGATCAGGCGATTGGTCAGCAGAATGTCGTAGTCGCCTTCCAATCGAGCAGCGGTTTGACCGTTCTCACCGATGTAGGCGGTCGCTTCGGCTTCAAAGTTATAGAGGGCCATGCCCTGAATACCGAGCGCTCCCCAAGTTTGTGGTGACCCGGGTTTGAAGTCTTGTCGTACGCCGGTGACGACATCCCACCATGGACCGATGGAGTGCCCCCAAAGTGCTGAGAGTTCAGCGTTTTCCGTTACGCCATTGGTACGTTCGCCTTCCGAGCGCAACCACAGTCGGTCAACGTCACCGCCGATCCATCCTTTTGCATCCCAGGCCAATGCACTACCGTTGTCAGCATCCTGGTACTCAAATTTATCCAGCAGCATGAAGGAATTTAGTTTTTTGTCGTGGACACCATGACCAGCGACATCTGGAAAGGCGGCTGCACGGTCAGCGTCGGTAAGTACGGGGACTGGGGTTCGACTGGTGGTAGTCGCCCCTCCATCCATACTTTCCATTCCGTCCATTTGCCCGTCATCCATACTCATCTTGCTGTGATCCATAGCCCCCATCTTGCTATGGTCCATAGCTCCGATTGAGCCGTGGTCCATCTTGGAGTGATCCATCTCTTCAGCGGCGTGAACCACGACAAAGAAAGCAGGACTGGTAGAGACTGCCAGTGCTATCAACGTTGGGCGTAAAAACTTACTGGTCATGATCTCAATCTGCCTTTTTGGTTTTTTGGTCATGATCCATCGACTCATGGCTCATCTTGCTGTGATCCATTGACCCGTGATCGGGCTTTGACTCGTTTGTCGCAGTTGGAGGCTTGCTCGTTGCTTCCGCAGGAGTAGCAGGTGAATGAACACTACTATCTTCGACTGCCAGCGCCACGGACGAGAGTCCACCCATCAAGCCGACGGCAAAGAGGCAACCGACCAGCGATTTACGATTTAGGTATGTGCTCACAGATCGTCTCCTTTACTCATCAACCCGTACTTCACGGAACATGCCCATTTCCATATGGAAAAGCAGGTGGCAGTGATAGGCCCAGCGACCTAAGGCATCGGCGGTGACTCGATAGCTGCGCTTGGTACCTGGTGGCATGTCGATTGTGTGCTTGCGCACCATGAACTTGCCGTTCTCATCTTCAAGGTCGCTCCACATGCCGTGAAGGTGGATGGGGTGGGTCATCATGGTGTCGTTCACCAGGGTGATACGCAGACGCTCCCCATACTTCAGACGAAGCGGCTCGGCGTCAGAGAATTTGATGCCGTTGAAGGACCACGAAAACTTCTCCATGTGACCGGTCAGATGAAGCTCAATGGTGCGATTGGGCTCGCGACCGTCAGGGTCTTGGAAGGTGCTTTTCAGGTCTGAGTAGGTGAGCACTCGACGACCATTGTTTCGTAACCCGATGCCTGGATCGTTTAGCTTGGGCGTTGGGTTCATGGCTTGCATGTCAACCAACGGGTTGTTGGTTTCGGACGCTGGGTGAGTTTGCATTTCGCCACCCATACCGCCCATCCCTGCCATCTTGCTGTGGTCCATGCCAGCCATGTTGGACATGTCGCCTTTGTCCATTCCCGCCATCTTGCTGTGGTCCATGCCGGCCATGTTGGACATGTCGCCTTTGTCCATTCCCGCCATCTTGCTGTGGTCCATACCGGCCATGTTAGTCATGTCACCGCTGTCCATGCCGGTCATCCCGGTCATGTCACTTTGGTCCATTCCCGCCATTTTGCTGTGGTCCATGCCCGCCATGCCTGACATGTCACCTTGTTTCATATCGCCGCCGCCCATACCAGCCATGCTGCCATGGTCCATGCCCGCCATACCGCCCATACCCATGTCATCCATGGTCAAAAGCGGCCGAGGATCGATCGCAGGTACCTGTGCCTTTAATCCTTCGCGAACTGCCAAGGTTCCACGTGCATAACCGGTTCTATCCATGGACTGGGCGAAGATTGTGTAAGCTTCTTCGCTGGCAGGTTCTACGATCACGTCATACGTTTCTGCCACGGCGATGCGGAATTCATCGACGCTGACTGGTTCGACATGTTGGCCGTCAGCCGCCACAACGGTCATTTTCAAACCAGGGATGCGGACGTCGAAATAGCTCATAGCTGAGCCGTTGATAAAGCGCAGGCGCAGCTTCTCGCCCGGCTTGAAAATACCGGTCCAGTTACCGTTAGGCGCCTGGCCATTCATGAGATAGGTGTAAGTATCCCCACTGACGTCTGCGAGATCAGTGGGGTTCATTTTCATTTCAGCCCACATCTTCCGGTCGGCCACGGCAGCAGACCAACCTTGCTTGCTGACGTCGTCGATAAAGTCGCCCACGGTACGTTTGTGGTGATTGTAGTAGTCCGATTGCTTCTTGAGCTTGGCCATGACGCGACTAGGATCTTCATCGGTCCAGTCAGTCAACATCACCACATAATCGCGGTTGTATTGAAAAGGTTCAGGCTCTTTCGAGTCGATGACGATTGGACCGTAAACGCCTGCCTGCTCCTGCAAACCAGAGTGGCTGTGGTACCAGTACGTACCGTTCTGATGCACCTTGAATTTGTACTCGTACATGCCATCGGGCGCGATGCCATGGAAACTCAAACCCGGTACACCGTCCATATTGGCGGGCAGAATGATCCCGTGCCAATGAATGGAGGTGTCTTGGTCTAGGCGATTTTTCACACGCAGTGTGACCGTCTCGCCTTCGCGCCAGCGCAGCAAAGGTCCGGGCAACGAACCATTGATGGTCATGGCTGTGCGCGGCGAGCCAGTTATGTTTACAGGGGTTTCACCAATAAACAGATCAAATTCGTTACCGGTGAGAACGCTCGGCAGACCAGGACTGGTCACTGCCCATACAGGAGTGCGCCACAGACCCAGGCCGCCGAGAATGCCACCAGCGGCCAGGCCTTTAACGAATGTCCGCCTAGAGGTTTTGGAATGCATGCCGTTTATGTCCGATCAGTCAAAAGGGAAGCCGTGCGAAACAACCAATGAGTTGCTCAAACAGGTGAAGGCACTCTCTCGGGGGGTGTAATGAGCCCGAATGAGCTCGCTCGCCGTCACTAAAAACGAGTTCTTACGGCAAGCGAGCTCAGAAATTGCCACATTTGAACCACCACAGTGATTACATTTCTGTCAGCTTGGGAGCGCAGCAAGCTATTCAGCAATTCTTGTGGTCCGTCGATTTGGCTTGGCTTTCTGCGATGGGAGGTTGGGTGCTTTGCTTTTGGGCTACTTGATACGATTCCATTGAATTATTCCTAGCCGCTTCCATACGTGCGAACGCCCGGTCACCACCGCCTTCAGCCATTGCCAAAGAAGAGACGGTCAGGGCTGCGATGACGAACAAAGTTTTGATGGGGTTCATTTGAATTTCCTCGGATGAGTATTGGTAACCCCCGAATCCACATCAAGTGATGATTCTTAGGGGTGAGCTTAAGGCTCAATAGGACTATAAGACTCATCCCCTGTCAGGAACCTTAGGTGAATATTACAGTTGTGTCAGGTTGCGATATTTCTCTTGAGGAACACGCTATTTAATCCGTAAGGTCTCGATCTTCCAGCGTCACACCGCTATTTACTGAGTATCAGTTTGAGGTGCGTGACTTTGTAAGTTTCCGTTAACTTTCAAGGGGAAGATGTTTTTTTAGTTTCTTTACTGGAACTGCATATCTGAACCTGGATGCACCGCGTCAACACTTAAGTGTTCGATGTTCATGGGAAATAGTAGCGCTACTGAGGGTGATTTAGCGTGAGTATTAATTTTGAGAAAGCGCTTGGCTTCGCAGAAAGAGCGTTAATTTATCGTAGTCAAAGAGCTGAGATCCTGAGTAACAATATCGCAAACGCTGATACGCCGAACTTCAAGGCCCGAGACTTAGATTTTTCTACTGTGCTTGCAAGCCAGACAACAGAAACTCCTGCTACTCCGTTTTATTTGAAAACAACAAATGTAAAACACGTTACCGAAAAAGAATCAGCAGGTGATATTTACGGAGGTGCGTTGCTTTACAGCACACCAGCTCAACCTGCCATTGATCAAAATACTGTCGATCAGCAGGTCGAGGTCGCAAAATACACAGAAAATGGAATACGTTTCGACGCCGCTTTTACTCGGTTGAATGGAGCATTCAAAGGTTTGCTCAAAGCTCTGCGAGGTGATTAGTAGCGCAAGGGCTTGCGAGCGGTAATTGTGGCCGACGCGGCTGCTTCGGTACTCCCTGAGGGTTCACCAAGGGGAGCCCCCTGCATACGGGGCTCTGACTAGGGGCAGGTGTCAGCATTCAAGCGCTGATCTGAGAAGGAAAACCTAACGCCTCGACAGCTTTACGAATCTGCTCTGGGCTTTCGCTGCTTTCAACACTCACCTTACCGGCTGACCGATCCACGGAAACCGTAGCTTCGTTGTCCAGTGACTGAATCGCTTTGGTAATTTTGCTGACGCAACTGCCGCAACCAATGCCTGATACATCTAAGACGAACATGGTTATTCCTCTCGTGCTGAGCGGTCTCTTTTCACCGCACCGACAGCATCAACGTTGACACGATGGCAAGGTCAATAGTTATCTGTTTCGGGTTGTGAGCGTCATTCATGGGTAATTGCACAGTCTGGACCACCCTTTTGCATTTGACCTAACCAGCCATTTGCATCGGATTCGACCAGTACGCTTCTTGGCCATGACCGGCAGAGAACGGCCAAAACCGGACGCTCATCACGAACGTCTGAAGCTTGAAAGCCTGACTGACAGGCCAACACGCACAGCACCTATTAACCCTGCCTTCGCAACCCCTTCTCCAGTTGGTCTCGCCAAAACCCTAGCTCTATAGGGCGGCTTTCCAAACGCCAAGATTAGGAGTAATGTAATACTGACTACATATTAAATAGCTATCTCTACATGAAAAATTGGCTGACTCTGATTCTTGGCTTACCCACCGCTAATGCCACCGAACGCATGCGGGCTTGGCGCGCTTTGAAAGCTTCAGGTGCGGCAGTTTTGCGCGATGGTGCTTACCTGCTGCCTGATACCGGTGTCTGTCGTGAAGCGTTAGCGTCTGTCGAACGCGACATCCTGGCCATCAACGGCACCGCTTACGTCTTGCCCGTCGTCGATTCTCACGGTGAGCGCTTTGTCGAGCTGTTCGACCGTAGCGAGGACTACACCAAGCTACGCACTGAGATCGAAGCATGCCGTGCACAGCTCAATGCTGAGAACGCACTGGCCACCACCAAGCAGATTCGCAAGCTGCGCAAAGCCTACGAACAACTGGTCAACATCGATTACTTTCCAGGTAAGCCGAAGCAGCAAATTAATTTGGCTTTGCAGGAGCTAGAGACAGCGGTTAGCAGGGCCCTGTCTCCGGATGAGCCACACAGCAGCAACCAAACAATAACGACACTCTATGTTGATGATTATCAGGGACGCGTCTGGGCAACACGCAAGCGTCCCTGGGTCGACCGACTGGCGTGTGCCTGGCTCATTCGTCGCTTCATTGACGCGCAAGCTCAGATCCTCTGGCTGAACACGCCACAGGACTGTCCAGTCGGTGCCCTGGGTTTTGATTTCGATGACGCAACCTTCAGCCATGTTGGTAACCGCGTCACCTTCGAAACCCTACAAGCCAGTTTTGAGCTTCAAGAGCCCGGCCTAAACCGTATCGCCGCATTGGTGCACTACCTCGATATCGGAGGTATCCAGCCGGTGGAGGCTGCCGGTATCGAACGGGTGCTGGCAGGGCTACGTGAAACCATTACCCATGACGACCATCTGCTGGCAGCTGCAAGTGCCATCTTCGATGGCCTGCTCGCCGGGTTCGTGAAAGAGGAGCAACCCAATGAGTAAGGTTTTGGCACCAGAGGTTGAAGAGGATATGTCGAGGCCTGAACCGATTAGTCTGCGTGAGGCGTTCTGGTTCTGGCTGAAGCTCGGCTTCATCAGTTTCGGCGGGCCAGCCGGACAGATCTCGATCATGCACCAGGAGCTGGTGGAACGGCGACGCTGGATTTCCGAGCGCAGATTCCTGCATGCCCTCAATTACTGCATGTTGTTGCCTGGGCCTGAAGCTCAGCAGTTAGCAACCTACATTGGCTGGCTAATGCATCGAACCTGGGGCGGAGTTATTGCGGGTGCTTTGTTTGTACTGCCCTCACTTTTCATCCTGATCGCTCTTTCGTGGATGTATATCGCCTTTGGCGATGTCCCCGCGGTGGCCGGACTTTTCTATGGGATCAAACCCGCCGTAACGGCCATCGTGGTGCAGGCGGCACATAGAATCGGCTCTCGGGCATTGAAGAACAATTGGCTGTGGGCAATAGCGGCGGCTTCATTTACCGCGATCTTTGCATTCAATGTTCCGTTCCCGCTGATCGTCTTGGGGGCCGCGTTAATCGGCTATGTCGGAGGTCGCCTGGCTCCCGAGAAGTTCAGAGCTGGGGGGCATAGCGCCGCCAAAAAGTCCTTCGGCCCAGCCTTGATCGATGACGACACTCCGTCCCCGGAACATGCCCGGTTCAGCTGGTTGAAATTGGCATCGCTCGCACTGATCGGCGCCGTGCTATGGGCTTTGCCGATGGGGATTTTGACCGCCCTCTTTGGTTGGGAAGGAACCTTGACCCAGATGAGCTGGTTCTTTACCAAGGCGGCATTACTGACCTTTGGCGGAGCCTACGCAGTGCTCCCATACGTCTACCAAGGCGCGGTCGGTCACTATGGCTGGCTAACCCCGACGCAGATGATCGACGGGCTGGCTCTGGGGGAAACCACGCCAGGGCCGCTGATCATGGTGGTGGCTTTCGTCGGCTTTGTCGGGGCCTATGTCTTGCAAGTATTCGGTGCCGATCAAGTATTTCTGGCGGGAGCTGTGGCCGCCGCCCTAGTGACCTGGTTCACCTTTCTACCATCGTTCCTGTTCATCCTCGCGGGTGGCCCGCTGGTGGAGTCGACCCACAACGAACTCAAGTTCACGGCACCCCTTACCGCCATTACGGCGGCGGTGGTGGGAGTTATCCTCAATCTGGCGTGTTTCTTCGGCTATCACGTACTTTGGCCGAAAGGCTTCAGCGGTAACCTGGACTGGCCCTCCGCGTTGATCGCGATTGCTGCGGCGATTGCCTTGTTCCGCTTCAAGCGAGGCGTCATTCAGGTACTGATGGCCTGCGCGCTCGTCGGGTTGGCTGTGCATTTGCTGCGCTAGAAAGCATGAATTGATTAGCAATCTTTGGCGGGCATTGGGCTCGCCTGACCACCCAGCCTATTGAGCTAGGCAGGAGGTGTTCCATGAGGTGGATTACCCGTGAACGACCCAAGATCGATCGGGTTGCTTGTCCTTGGCTGATCACTCGCTTTATCGATCCACAGGCCGAGTTCTTGTACGTACCCAGCGGTGATGTGCTGCGGATTGCAGCTGAGAAAGATGCGACACCCTACGACATTCCGGGCGTAGAGCTTACCCATGAGGGTGAGTTGTGCAGCTTCGACGCGTTTGTGAAGAAGTACCAGCTCAATGAGCCCGCCTTGCAGCAGCTCGCGAAGATCGTGCGGGGAGCAGATACCTCTCGTCTGGATCTGACGCCACAATCGGCTGGGCTGTACGCCATCTCACTGGGGCTGTCGCAGCGATATTCCGATGATCATGAAATGCTTTCGCATGGACTGATCCTGTACGACGCGCTTTATGCCTGGTGCAAGGAATGCCAAGGTGAATCGCACAACTGGCCTCCTCAAATGTAAAGAGACCAGCTCGCACTGAAGCCCAGCCTAGCGCTGGGCTTTTGCCGTTTAGTGGCAGTGGTAGTCGTTCGTTTTATGGTTGCGATGGCAACCTTTTGAATCAGTACCACCACTATGCGCGAAGGCAGCAGCGGACGAAATCGAAAGTAAAGCGGCGATCAAAAGGGCAGACAGTTTCATCAGGGCTTGCTCCATGCTCATGTTTTTATACTCGTGAGACCTCTCACGCCTTGCAGAGTATGGCCAATTGCCTTCATCGAGCAAGCAACTTCCTCGCTGTTTCCCTGACATTCGATGAAAGGCTGAGTGCCTATTTCTTGAGCTGTCCCCGCCTCTAGTTTAGGATGTTGTGATATCCCCCTAGGGAGGATATAAGAACATCTATAAACGAGAAACTCGTTGCTCTCTTTCTTCGAGAAATGCTCGACAATCTAGTGGTCACACGCCTCTCCATGTGAGATTTCTCATGCTGAAAATCCTAGCCAACCGCACCTACCGTCATCTCTTTCTCGCCCAAGTAATCGCGCTCGTAGGGACTGGACTCGCCACCGTCGCGCTGGGGCTACTGGCATTCGATCTTGCGGGCGCCCAAGCGGGCGCCGTCCTCGGTACAGCCTTGGCGATTAAAATGACGGCCTACATCGGCGTGGCGCCGATTGCCGCCGCTTTTGCAGAACGCCTACCCCGTCGAGCGATGCTGGTCTCGCTGGATTTGATACGTGCCGTGGTTGCACTGGCGTTGCCGTTCGTGACCGAAGTCTGGCAAATCTATGTGCTGATTTTCGTCCTTCAGTCCGCCTCGGCAGCGTTCACTCCGACGTTCCAGGCGACCATTCCAGACATACTGCCGGATGAGGACGATTACACCCGCGCCTTGTCGCTATCACGTCTCGCCTACGATCTTGAAAGTGTCGCCAGCCCAATGCTCGCCGCCGCGTTGCTGACCGTGATCAGCTTCCATAACCTGTTCGCCGGCACCGTCATCGGGTTCCTTGCCTCAGCGGCCTTGGTCGCCACAGTACTCCTGCCAAAGGCGAAACCGACGCCACGACGCAGCATCTACGAACGAACCACTCGTGGCCTGCGCATATTCCTGGCCACTCCTCGCTTGCGGGGGCTGCTGGCTCTCAATCTGACGGTAGCGGCTGCTAGTGCAATGGTCATCGTCAACACCGTAGTGCTGGTGCAGTCGCGCTTCGCTCTGCCTCAGAGTTCTACGGCATTAGCGCTGGCTGCGTTTGGTGGCGGCTCGATGGTCGCTGCCCTGGTCTTGCCTCGATTGTTGAAAAACATCAAAGACCGAACGGCCATGCTGTTTGGCGGAGGCATATTGGTCGCAGGCTTAGCGGTTGGCATCAACCTGACCACCTACAACTTTCTGCTGCCGCTGTGGATGGTGCTTGGGGTGGGCTACTCCTTGGCCCAGACTCCGAGCGGTCGACTGTTGCGTCGCTCTGCACATGCCGAAGATCGCCCGGCGTTGTTTGCCGCCCAATTTGCGCTATCCCATGCCTGCTGGTTGATTACCTACCCATTGGCGGGATGGCTGGGTGCCAACATCAGCCTCACGGCCTCGTTTGTTGGGCTCGTTGTCGTGGCAGGTAGCGCATTGGCGGTCAGCATCGTGATCTGGCGTCCGGCCCATGATCAAGAGAGTATCAGGCACAGCCATGAGAATCTGTCGGATGACCATACTCACCTGGACGGACACAGCGGCACCGATCATGAACATCCATATGTCATTGATGATCAACATCGTCGCTGGCCGAATAGGTAACCGCGTCAACACCTGCTTTAAGGCTGCTCCAGGCAAACTGCATGATTGGCCGCCAAAATCTGAAGAGACCAGCTCGCCCTGAAAGTCAGCCTGGAGCAGGCCGGTTCCTCGAAGCACTGCCGTGGGAGTACTGCGTGCTGCAAAGCAACGGCAGATATGCACTCCATCGCTCAATCCAGAATTCACGGATCGACTTGAACATGCCGGCTGATCGGTATGTTATTATGTAACTATAAAAATCAATGAGTGATGCCGCCTTGCCTCGCCTCTCTTCCCTTTTGCCCGCCGTGACCCTGACTTGGTTGGTGGCCGCCTCGGCCTTCGCCGAACCCCGTGTTCTAACCAGCATCAAACCGCTGCAACTCATTGCTGCGGCCGTGCAGGACGGTGTCGGGACACCTGATGTGTTACTACCAGCCGGTGCTTCACCTCACCATTACACGTTACGTCCTTCGGACTTGCGTCAGGTAAAAGAAGCAGACCTGGTTTACTGGATCGGGCCAGACTTGGAGGGCTTTCTGCCTACCGTACTTGAGGGCCGAAAGGGCAAGAGCGTGGCTGTGCAGGACATGCAGGGGCTGCACCTAAGGCATTTTGGCGAGGAGCATCGACATGACGACGAGCCTGTCGGAGATCAATCTGAGGGGCATGATGCAAAAGAGCAGGCAACAGAATTGCAGGTCGATAATCATGACCAACTTCATCGACCCGGTGCACTGGATGCCCACCTCTGGCTGAGACCTGAGAATGCACGGTTGATCGCCAAACACATGGCTTCGGATCTGGCTCTTGTCGATCCAGGCAATGCCGCTCGCTACCAAGCAAATCTGGATGCCTTCGAGCAACGCTTAAAAACCCTCGATATCAAACTAAAAGCGCGCCTCAAGCCGCTGGAAGGCAAACCGTTCTTCGTCTTCCACCAGGCTTTCGACTACTTTGAGGAGGCCTACGGATTGCAGCACACTGGAGTTTTCGCAATCAACGCCGAGGTCCCGCCTGGTGCACGCCACGTCGCAGAGATGCGAGAGCGCCTCAAGGCTGCTGGACCTACCTGTATATTTAGCGAACCACCCATGCGTCCACGTCTGGCGCAAACCTTGAGCGATGGCCTGCCAGTGCATTTTGCCGAACTAGATGCGCTGGGCTTTGGTCTAAAACCCTTGTCCAACAACTACGAGCAATTGCTGATGAATCTCAGCGATGGTCTTGCTGGGTGTCTTGATCAACTTTGAAATGGAATTATGCATACGATTGAGCCGAACTGGATGATGATCGGCACAATATTTCGGGCCATAGGTCATCGCCTTTTCAGTGAAGATACGCATCTATGGCTTTGATGGGATTGCCAGACATGTCCTGCGTCAGCTTCTGCGCGGCCTCAATCTCTTGTGGCGTCATTGAAGCGGTAATCCTATCGCGCTCTTCTAACGCAATGCTGTCAGGAGCGCTCGCGGCCGCCAGGCTAAAGAGCGCATAAGCTACCACGTGATTCTGCGGCACCCCATAACCATTGGCGTATAGCACTCCGAGGTTGGATCGAGCGAGGGCTGCCCCCTGCTCGGCAGCGAGGCGATACCACTTGATGGCCTCCTTGAAGTCCTGCGGCACGCCTTTGCCCTGGACGTACATCATTCCGAGGTTGGATTGTGCGGCAGCGTTGCCCTGTTCAGCTAAAGGTCGCCATTCACGTAAAGCGGCGGTGAAATCTCCTCGCTGAAAAGCCGAGAAACCTTCATCGAAACCTGCATAGACCGTGTTCAGAACACCAAGCAGCACAAGGTAAACTGGTACATGGCGGGCGTGCATGGCGAATCCTGATTTTGTCTTGGAGCACTATCGATAATCCTAGCAAAGAATCCACCCGTCACCTTTAAGCCATGATCCGTATACCTACTTAAGGGATGTGCTGGCGTGGCCTCCTCTACCGCGAGCGAGTGAAATTGAAGAATTGCCGCCGCATAAGTGCGAACCACAAGGGCGGCCCAAGGTTGCCGTGCGCTCAGGTACTACTAAATTGAGGTTTTTGGCCAGACCAGTAAATTCGGTTCATGGGCGAGTGCCTTTCCCTTAGCGGCCGAGTCAAAGTTCAACTATGACGCCATACTTTTACCGAGGAAATCAGGAGAATGGCGGCGAGCAACGGGAGGAGATATGTTGTCGGGATCAGACCTAGTAATTGCCCGCCGATGAATGTTCCTATGATGGAACCCGCTGCCATGACCAGTATGAATGGCCGTTGAGCGCGGATTATCGAAAAGCTCTGGTCGCGGCTGTATCGCGTGAAACCCACAATCATTGTGGGCAGGCTCACAGCAAGTGAAAGACTGCCAGCGAGCTTGATGTCAGCACCGAATAGTAGAACGATTGTGGGTATTAACAACTCACCGCCAGCAACCCCCATCAATGCAGCAACTACTCCGATACCGAAGCCAACCACGATCCCGACTATAGCCAGTGTCTCGCCTTGAAGCAGGGCGACCCCAGTTGCGCTTGCCTCATGGCCGAACAGCAAAGCAACAGCGATGCCTACGAGCAGCACTGCCAAAACGCGGTACAAGGTTTTACTCTTGAGCTTGGTTGCCCATCCCGCTCCAAACCAAGCACCCGCAAGGCTTCCAGCCAGAAGCGTGACGATGATGTCCCACCGTTCAAAGACCGCAGAGTAGGGAACGCTGAATGCGCGAAATGGAAGAGCTGTGGCTACCACCACGAGGCTCATGGCCTTGTTGAGAATGACAGCCTCCAACGCACCGAAACCAAACAATCCGATGAGTAGTGGCAGCCTGAACTCTGCGCCACCCAAGCCAATCAGCCCACCTAGGGCACCGATAATAGTGCCGCTACCAAATACTATTGGTTTGTTTTTTTCTCTACTTGAGGTCATTGCTCATTTTTCTTTTCAGCGCCCTGAAACTACAAAGCTAGACTAGGATCTTTCCTGGTCCTTCTGCCAAGCTAGATAAGTGTTCACTGGAGGGCGTCGGCTGAAGTGTTGCCGTAGCCCATCAAACAAAGAGTTCGCCAACGCTTGCTGATGGCGTGCGCTGACTAACCGCTGGCAGTCCTGTGCGTTAGGGATGGTCTGAAGTAGCCATGTATTTCCCCGGCATACCACCTAGCGCAACTTTTAAACTCGCCAAATGATCAA
>NZ_JBXAFK010000014.1:0-123809 GCF_058793055.1 Pseudomonas sp. MPR-R2A5 | reverse complement strand
GTCGAATCTTGCGTAACTCTTTGTTTACCAAGGAGTTTTCCGTTTCGACTGCGCCGGAAGTGGGGCGAATTATAGACTTCCAGAATCTGCCGTCAAGCGTTAATTACGCTTTTGTCGCAGAAGGTGCTTTTTTCGCAATAAGGCGGGGAATTCGACGGGCTACTGGCGGTATCCGCAATACGAGAAGCAACGCGCCAATAGCCGCATAGATAGACCACTCTTTCAGATCGGCCCGTACAATCCACAGCATGTGCAGTAAGCCGAGCCCGAGAATCACGTACACAAGGCGATGCAGCTTCTTCCAACGACTACCTAGCCGGCGTTGACTATAGCGATTCGAAGTAACTGCCAGCATCAGCAGAGAGAGGAACCCCAACGCACCTACAATAATGTAAGGCCGCTTGCGCAACTCCACACCCAACTGCGACCAATCAAGGCCCAGGACAAATACGCAATACGCTGCCAGGTGCAGCACTACATAAGCAAAACACCACAACCCCAGCTGGCGGCGTACGACTATCCATCCCGCCCAACCGCTCAACTTCTGCAACGGCGTCATTGCGAGCGTGATCAGCAGCAGGATCAAGGTCCCTAACCCCAACCGATCAACCAGCACTTTCCCTGGATCCGGCCCCAGAGCAAAGCTCCATGCTTCATATAGCCAGAACAGGGGCCACACCATGATGGACAGGAATACGCCGATGCGCCAAATCGGATAACGCATCAGTAGTTCTTCCGTAAATCGAGGCCGGTATATAAAGAGGCGACCTCATCCGAGTAACCATTGAACATCTGCGTCTCGCGCACATTCGGACTGAACAAGCCACTCGGCAGACGACGCTCCCGCGCTTGCGTCCACCGAGGATGGTCGACTGTAGGGTTCACATTCGCATAGAACCCATATTCGTCTGACGCGATGCTCTGCCACGTGGTCTTGGGCTGCTCGCTCACCAGGCTGATTCGCACAATGGACTTCACGCTCTTGAAACCATATTTCCACGGCACCACCAGACGCAAGGGCGCGCCATTCTGATTGGGCAATTCTCGTCCATACATCCCCACCGCAAGGATCGCCAACGGATTCATTGCCTCATCCAGGCGTAGCCCTTCGACATAGGGCCAGTCGATCAAGGCGAAACTTGAACGCTGCCCCGGCATGCTCTTGGGGTCCTGGAGCGTTTCAAAGCGGATGTACTTGGCCCTGGAGGTTGGCTCAACCTGTTTGAGCAAAGCCGATATAGGAAAGCCAATCCATGGAATGACCATCGACCACGCCTCGACACAGCGCAGACGATAGATACGCTCTTCCAACAGGTAAGGCTTCATGAAGTCTTCCAGGGCATAACGCCCAGGCTTCGCGACCTCGCCATCAATCACAACACTCCAAGGCTCAGTCTTGAGTGACCCCGCATTGGATGCTGGATCCCCCTTATCCGTACCGAACTCATAGAAGTTGTTGTAGTGGGTCGCATCCTTGAACGGGGTGATAGCCTCGTCCTTTACCGTCACCGCCTGCCATTTCGTAGCAGTCAGTTTCTCGGCAAACCAACCTGGAGCCTTACCCGGCTCGACATCGGCATAACGCGTGGGTTCGCCAGCACTCGCCCAACGCGGCAGGCTACTGGCAGCAACACCCGCCAGCGCACCACCGAGCAAGCTGCGGCGGGATAGGTAGAAAGACTCAGGCGTGACATCCGATTCGTGGCAATCGGACGCTTTAGGCAATTTGATTAACATGGCAACTCCGCAGCATTGGAGAACTGATGCACCAATAGACTGCGGAGTATGGGGGAAATTACATTAAGGCAACGTTTTGTCCCGACGCAGATGCAGCAGATACTGAATCGGGCCGGAGGCCGCATAGACAAGGAACGCCAGCAGCAGGATACGCGGCGGATCACTGAAGACGACCGCAAACACCAGCACCACCACCAGAATCGCAACGAAAGGCACCCTCCCCTTCAGGTCGAACTCCTTGAAGCTGTTGTACTTGATGTTACTGACCATCAGCATGCCGGCCGCCGCAACCATCAAGGCCACCAGGAACGACATCTTCGACCCCTGGATACCGTAGTCACTGAACGCCCAGACGATACCCGCCACGACACCGGCAGCAGCAGGGCTGGCCAAGCCAATGAAGTAACGCTTGTCAGCCTTACCGACCTGGGTATTGAAACGCGCCAGACGCAACGCAGCCCCAGCAACATAGATGAAAGCAACCATCCAGCCGACCTTGCCCATATCGCCCAGCGCCCAAGCGAACGCCAGCAACGCCGGAGCGACGCCAAAGGCCACCATGTCCGACAGCGAGTCATACTCGGCACCGAAGGCACTTTGGGTATTGGTCATACGGGCCACGCGCCCATCCAGGCCGTCGAGCACCATGGCCACGAAGATTGCGATGGCGGCAAAACCGAAGTATTTGCTCGCACTTGCGGCATCACCAGCAGCCAGGGCGCTTTGGGCACTCATGGAGTTGATGATGGAATAGAAACCGGCAAACAGGTTCGCCGTGGTGAACAGATTGGGCAGAAGATAGATGCCACGATGCCGGACCTTGCGGCCTTCAGCGTCATGCCCTTCTTCGACATGCTCATCGATCGGTAGCAGGCTTTCGGCGTCAGAAGCCTGGCTTGGCTCTTCGGGACGTTCGCTCATGGACTTTACCTTGCAACGGTGTGAAAAAATTCGACAAATACTTGCGGCGAGTGTTCGCCCGCAAACGATGCAGCTTTATACCAGAACCAGGCTCCCAAACGAAAAAACGCGGCCTAAGCCGCGTTTTCCCTTGATGCGTACGACTTAGTTCTTGGCTTTGTCGACGATCTTGTTGGCACCGATCCACGGCATCATGGAGCGCAGTTGCTCGCCGATGACTTCAATACCGTGAGCGGCATTGTTACGACGCTTGGCGGTCATCGAAGGGTAGCCGGTGGCACCTTCGCTGATGAACATTTTGGCGTATTCGCCGTCCTGAATACGTTTCAGGGCGTTACGCATAGCCTGACGGGACTCGGCGTTAATCACTTCCGGGCCAGTCACGTATTCGCCGTACTCAGCGTTGTTGGAGATCGAGTAGTTCATGTTGGCGATACCGCCTTCGTACATGAGGTCAACGATCAGCTTCAGTTCGTGCAGGCATTCGAAGTAGGCCATTTCCGGCGCGTAGCCAGCTTCAACCAGCGTCTCGAAACCGGCCTTGACCAGCTCAACGGTACCGCCGCACAGAACGGCTTGTTCGCCGAACAGGTCGGTTTCAGTCTCGTCCTTGAAAGTGGTTTCGATGATGCCGGTACGACCGCCACCCACGCCAGCAGCGTAGGACAGCGCAACGTTTTTGGCGTTGCCCGAGGCGTCCTGGTAGATAGCGATCAGGTCAGGGATACCGCCACCTTTGACGAACTCGGAACGCACAGTGTGACCCGGTGCTTTCGGCGCGATCATGATCACGTCCAGGTCGGCGCGTGGCACGACTTGGTTGTAGTGAATCGCGAAGCCGTGGGAGAAGGCCAGGGTGGCGCCCTTCTTGATGTTCGGCTCGATTTCGTTCTTGTACAGCGCGGACTGGAACTCGTCCGGGGTCAGGATCATGACCAGGTCGGCAGCCGCAACAGCGGAAGCAACGTCGGTCACTTTCAGGCCGTGGGCTTCAGCCTTGGCAACAGTGGCCGAGCCTTTACGCAGGCCAACAGTCACGTCAACGCCGGAATCTTTCAGGTTGCACGCCTGGGCGTGACCTTGGGAACCGTAGCCAATGATGGCGACTTTCTTGCCCTGGATGATCGACAGGTCACAATCTTTATCGTAATAAACTTTCATGAGGTTCCTCTATATATCCAGGCCGTGAGGCCATTCACTAATTTGGGTTAGATGCTGAGTACTTTGTCGCCACGGGCAATCCCGGTGACACCACTGCGTACGGTTTCCAGAATCGAGGCCGTCCCGATCGACTGGATGAAGCTATCCAGTTTGTCGCTCGTACCGGTCAGTTGAACGGTATAAACGCTGGCGCTCACATCGACGATCTGCCCGCGATAAATATCGGTAGTCCGCTTGATCTCGGCACGTTGAGCACCCGTAGCCTTGACTTTAACCAGCATCAGCTCGCGCTCGATGTGGGCACTTTCCGACAGGTCGACCAGCTTGACCACTTCGATCAGCTTGTTGAGGTTCTTGGTGATCTGCTCGATCACCTCATCGTGGCCAACGGTGGTCAACGTCAGGCGCGACAGGGTCGGGTCCTCGGTCGGCGCCACGGTCAGGCTTTCGATGTTGTAGTTGCGTTGCGAAAACAGACCGACAACACGAGACAGAGCGCCGGGTTCGTTCTCCAGAAGCAGGGAGATAATATGCCGCATGATTAAGTACGCTCCGTCTTGTTCAGCCACATGTCGCGCATAGAGCCGTCTTTGATCTGCATCGGGTAGACGTGCTCACTGGTATCCACCTGAATATCGATGAACACCAGACGATCTTTCATGGCGAACGCCTCTTCCATTTTCGGCTTCAGATCTTTCAAGTCAGTGATGCGCATGCCGACGTGGCCATAGGCTTCAACCAATTTGACAAAATCCGGCAGCGATTCCATGTAGGAATGGGAGTGACGGCTGTTGTAACTCATGTCCTGCCACTGACGAACCATGCCCAGCACGCCGTTGTTCAGGCAGACAATCTTCACCGGAAGACCATACTGCAGGCACGTCGACAGTTCCTGAATGTTCATCTGGATACTGCCTTCACCGGTGACGCACGCGACGTCAGTCTCCGGGAAGCTCAATTTCACACCCATGGCCGCAGGAAAACCAAAGCCCATCGTGCCCAGGCCACCGGAGTTGATCCAACGATTGGGCTTGTCGAACTTGTAGTACTGCGCGGCGAACATCTGGTGCTGGCCCACATCGGAGGTCACAAAGGCGTCGCCCTTGGTCACTTCGCACAGGGTCTCGATCACGGTTTGTGGCTTGATGATGCTGCCGTCGCCCTTGTCGTAAGGGAACAAGCCGCGATCACCGCGCCATTCGTCGATCTGCTTCCACCAGCTGGCAACCGACTCTTTGTTTGGCGTTTCGCCGATGTCCTTGAGCGCGGCGACCATTTCGGTCAACACGCTCTCTACAGGTCCCACGATCGGCACGTCGGCCTTGATGGTCTTGGAGATGGACGCCGGATCGATGTCGATATGGATGATCTTGGCGTTCGGGCAAAATTTGCTCGCGCCATTGATCACACGGTCATCGAACCGCGCGCCCACGGCCAGGATCACGTCGGCGTGGTGCATGGCAAGGTTGGCGGTGTAGCTGCCGTGCATGCCGAGCATACCGACGAACTGACGGTCCGTTCCCGGGAATGCGCCGAGGCCCATCAGGGTGTTGGTGACCGGCAGGTTAAGCAGCTTGGCCAGTTCGGTCAGCGGTGCAGAACCGCCGCCCAGGATCACGCCACCGCCCGAGTAAAGCACAGGGCGCTTGGCCGCCAGGAGCATTTCTGCCGCCTTGCGAATTTGCCCCGAGTGCCCACGAACAGCCGGGCTGTAGGAGCGCAGCTTGGCTTTCTTGGGGAATACGTATTCGAATTTCTCAGCCGGGTTGGTCATGTCTTTCGGGATATCGACCACCACAGGACCCGGGCGACCGGACTGCGCGAGGTAGAAGGCCTTCTTCATGACTTCCGGGATTTCCGAGGCATGCTTGATCATGAAGCTGTGTTTCACGATCGGCCGGGAGATACCGATCATGTCGGTTTCCTGGAATGCATCGGTACCAACCATGGTGCTAGCGACCTGGCCGGAAATGATCACCATCGGGATGGAGTCCATATAAGCAGTCGCAATGCCGGTAATGGCATTGGTTGCGCCTGGGCCGGACGTGACCAGTACCACGCCGGCTTTACCGGTGGCACGGGCATAACCGTCAGCCATATGGGTCGCAGCCTGTTCGTGGCGGACCAGGATGTGGGTAACAGCCGGCTCCTTGAACAGTGCGTCGTAGACATGCAGCAGAGCACCACCTGGGTACCCGTAGATATAGTCGACGCCTTCGTCACGCAAAAAGCGGACGAGCATCTCACCGCCAGATAAAAGCTCCACGTTGTTCACCTCTAAAACGCCAGAATACCGTCCGTTGAAAACCGACGGGTCTTAATAGGTTTACTTCTCAACAGAGCATGAGCGACGGTGGTCGCCGACTACGTCAGCACTGACTGAGCAAGTATTGGGATCGTCCCAAGTGTTGCGGGCTTTTCCCACCCAGCGCGAGGTAACGCGTTGCGGGTGTAACAGGTCGGCGCGGATGTGCGCCTCATGATCTGCTGAGCGGGCCTGCTTCTGGCAGTCCCGATACAGCGGACTTTGGATTCTTCTGTTTCAGGCCCTTCAAGTCAAGCAATAATTGCGCTTTTTTCCAACTAAGCGCATGAGAACGCAGAAGAAAGGCCTTTGAGGAGGGATAAAACTCGCCTGAATGTCGTCAAGCGGTAGAAATGTGCGCAAGACTGCCGGAAAAGCCGGCAGCCATGCAATTAACGAGCGTCGACGATCAATTGGTCGAACTTTTTCAGCGCATTGCGCAAGCCAAGGCTCTCAAGCGGGCGATCGGCGTAAACCATCTCCGCCATCTCCAGGATCCCTGATGCATTGGGCAATGGCAGATCCTGCTCGAGGATCTGCTTCATGCGCACCAGGAAGATCCATTGCAGCCACTGGTGAAAGTCCAGCGTATCCACCGAAAAGGGCTCGACACTGCTCAGAGCCTCAGCACTGGGGGACTTTTCGTCCCACCATCCCTGCGTGCGCAATTCGCGCTCAATCAGCAATAACTGTTCGGCAATTGCTGGAAAACGCGCATCCATCAGAGGCTGACCTTGGCTTTTTGCCGAGCCTGCGCAGCGCCGGCAGCATCACCTTGTGCGGCACGAGCATCACCGATCAAGGCCCACAGGCTGGCTTGCAGGTCAGGACGACCGTTCGCCAGGGTGAGGCCACGACGGGCGAACTGCTCGGCTTGCGGTGCATCGCCCTGGGCCATGCGTACCTGGGCCAGGCGATACAGCACTTGCGGTTCGCGTGGCGCTACGCGCTGGGCACGCTCGAGGCTCGACGATGCGCCATTCAGGTCGCCACCGGCCTGTTGCTGTTGCGCGGTGGTCAGCAACGCCAGCACCGGGCCATCCAGTTGCTCGTCAGCGGACAGGCCGCCAGCGCTCGAGGACGACGGAATACCGCTTGGCGTCGAAGGCATGTTGTAGGTGCCTTGGTTGATCGGTGCCGTTTGGATCGGCGTGGAATCAATCGGCCCCGACGTACTTGGGCCAGGCGTCCAAGGTTCCGCGCTGATCGGTGCCGCCGTTGCCGCGCCGGCACCTGGCACCATCACCACCACGCCCGAATCCTGTGGGACGGCCTGGGTTGCGGCTTGTACCGGGCGCTTGGTCACGGTCTGACGGAACCCGCCATTGGCCGAGATCCGGTCGTTATTGGAAACGGCCGTGCTCGAGTCCACCACGGGAATGGAACCGCGCTGCACGCTGGAGCAGCCGCCGAGCAAAGCCAGAGCTGTAATAGCTGGAATCCACCACTTGTTCACTTGAAACCCTCTTTGCTTAATTCATCCAGCCCTTGACCCAATCCATCACCGATTCCGCGTCAGCAGGGGCACTGCCACCGCACGCAGCACCGGGTGGTGGTTCGCTGCCGCGAATATACGGCATCTGCACCGCGCCCGGACAGTTGGCATCGGAGCCCTGACCGGTATGCGGATCAATCCAGGCCTGCACGATATTGTCCGGCTGCGGCATATTCAGCGGCAGCGGATCAGCCTTGCGCATGAAACTGGTCCAGACTTGCAGCGCACCGGTCGCACCAGTAAACGGCGTCTTGCCATTATCATCACGCCCCAGCCACACCACGGCCAGCACATCCTGGCCAAAACCGGCGAACCAGCTGTCACGGGAGTCGTTACTGGTACCGGTCTTGCCGGCCAGCGTCAGGTTCGACGGCAGCACTTTATAGACAGAGCTGCCGGTACCTTCACGCATCACACGTTGCATACCGTTCTGGATCAGGTAGATGGAGCCCGCATCGAAACGCTGCTGTATCTGGAATGGATAGCGCTTGAGCGGCTCGCCTTCGGCTGTCAGCACACTGCGAATGCCGCGCATCGGCGTATTGAAACCACCGTTGGCGAGGGTCTGGTACATGGTCGCCACTTCCATCGGCGTCATCGCACCGGCCCCCAGCAGCATCGATGGGAAGGCCGGGAATTCACGGGTAATGCCCAGGCGTGCCAGTGTCTTGAGAACATTCGGCACCCCCACTTCAAGACCCAGCCGCGACGTGGAAATGTTGTAGGAATGCGCCAAGCCCTGGTACAGGAAGATCGTGCCATGGGAGCGGCGATCGAAGTTCTGCGGCGTCCACACCTGGCCATCGGCACCTTTGACAGACAGCGGGTCATCCGACAGCCAACTGGTCAGCGTGTATTTGCTCGGTTTTTCCAACGCCGTCAGGTAGACCGCCGGCTTGACCAGCGAGCCGATGGGGCGCACGGCATCGAGGGCGCGGTTGAAACCAGCGAAACTGGCCTGGCGACTGCCGATCATCGCCTGGACTTCGCCGGTTTCCGGGTTAGTCACGACCATGGCCGCTTCGACTTCGTCGGAGCCTTTACGGCCTGTCAGGCGTTTGAAGGTGTCGTTGACCGACGCTTCGGCCTTCATCTGCAGGATCGGATCGAAACTGGTGAAGATCCGCAGGCCCTCTTCGGTCAAGTCTTCGTCGCGGTAGTCTTCACGCAGTTGACGCTTGACCAGGTCGATAAAGCCAGGGAAGGAGCTGTCGGCCAGCTTGCCGCGAGTGGTCACACCCAGTGGCATTTTCTTCGCTGCGGCGACTTGTTCGGCCGTGGCCACGCCCTGCTGCTCCAATACATCGAGCACCAGGTTGCGGCGTTCGAGCGCACGCTCAGGATTACGACGAGGGTTGTAGTAGGAAGGCCCCTTGACCATCCCCACCAACAACGCAACCTGATGCAGCTTCAGCTCGGAGAGTGGCTGGCCGAAAAAGAACTGGCTGGCCAGACCGAAACCGTGCACCGCGCGCTGGCCATCCTGGCCGACGAATACCTCGTTGAGGTAAGCCTCGAGGATTTCCTGCTTGCTGTAGTGCAGCTCCAGCAGCATCGCCATCATGGCTTCGGTCAGTTTGCGGGTAAGGCTGCGCTCGTTGGTCAGGTAGAAGTTCTTCACCAACTGCTGGGTCAGCGTACTGCCGCCCTGGGTCATTTTGCCGCCGGAGGTGTTGACCCAGATGGCACGGGCAATCGACTTCGGCGAGACGCCCCAGTGGCTGTAGAAATCGCGGTCCTCCACAGCGACCAGGGTTTCCAGCAGGTACGGCGGCACCTGATCAAGCTTGATCAGGATACGATCTTCAAGGTTCTTCGGATAAATCCCGCCGATCATCAGGGGTTCCAGGCGAACCACCGGCAGTTTGGAGCCATTGAGTGACGACAGCTCGGCCACATAGTCGCCGGAAAAACGCACCCGCACCGGCTGGGCTTTTTCCAGGCCCTCATAGAACTGGAAGCCACGGGTATTCAAATCGACAGTGTTACCGCTGACGGCTGCCGCGCCAGGCCCGTTACTCACGGGTTCGCGGCGGTAGCCCAAGGCGTCGAGTTCGGTAAGGAAGTCATCCTTGCTCAGCTTCTGGCCGGTGAACAGCTCCAAGGGGCGGGCATACACCTTGGCCGGGATAGTCCAACGCTTGCCGGAGAATTTCTCCTGGACCACAGCGTCGAGATATACCGCGAAGCCGGCGAGCACGACGAGGCCCACAAGGCTGAGCTTGAGCGCCCAACCCAGCCATGGGCGCAGGCCGCGGGAAGGAGGTTTTTTACGGGAACGGGGAGATCGGGATCGAGTCATGGCGGCGGATTATACGCACTTTATTGATGATCAACATGAGCCGGACAGCGGTTTGCACGACCGTGCGTAGCGGCCATAATGCCTGCCATGAATTTCCCAAGACTCTGAAGGATCGCCCGTGAGCCAGTCCCTGATCACCGCCCTGCAAAACCCGGCCCTATACCCCCATCCAGTCGAAGCGTTTCAAGTCATCGAGACCCATATTTCATGGGTGATACTGACCGGCCCCTACGCCTACAAACTGAAGAAGCCAATGAACTTCGGCTTTCTGGACTTCACCGACCTGAAGGATCGCGGTCATTTCTGCCGGGAAGAGCTGCGCCTCAACCAGCGCCTTACCCAAGATTTGTATCTTGAAGTGTTGCCAATTACCGGCACTGCCGAAGCACCGCAATTGGGCGGTGAAGGCCCGGTGATCGAATACGCGCTGAAAATGCGCCAGTTCCCACAGAGCCAGCTGCTCAGCACCCTGCAAGCCAATGGCGAGTTGACCAGCGCGCACATCGATGAAATGGCCAAGCAAATCGCGCACTTTCATCTCACGGCCCCCAAAGTCCCCCAAGATCACCCGGCCGGCACCCCAGACGAAGTGATGGCGCCCGTACGGCAAAACTTTGAACAGATCCGCCCATTCCTCAGCGACAAGGCCGACCTGGTGCAACTTGAAGCCCTTCAAGCCTGGGCCGAAAGCAGCTTCGAGCGCCTCAAGCCACTACTTGCACAACGCAAGCTCGATGGTTTCACCCGCGAGTGCCACGGTGATATCCACCTCGGCAACGCCACCTTGATCGATGGCCATGTGGTGATCTTCGACTGCATCGAGTTCAACGAGCCGTTCCGCTTCACCGATGTGTATGCCGACACCGCCTTCCTGGCCATGGACTTGGAAGACCGCGGCCTCAAATCCCTGGCGCGCCGTTTTATCAGCCAGTATCTGGAACTGACCGGCGACTATCGCGGCCTTGAAGTGCTGAACTTCTATAAAGCGTACCGCGCACTGGTACGCGCCAAGGTTTCGCTGTTCAGCATGCCAAGCGAAGCAGACCCGGTGCGCCGCGCCACCACCCTGCGCCAGTACCGCAACTATGCCAACTTGGCAGAAAGCTATAGCACCATTCCCTCACGCTTCCTGGCCATTACCCATGGCGTGTCAGCGGTCGGCAAAAGCCATGTAGCAATGCGCCTGGTGGAAGCGCTGGGCGCCATTCGCCTGCGCTCGGACGTGGAACGCAAGCGCTTGTTTGGCGAGCAACAAGTGGAAAACACCCCACAGGCCGGCATCTATGCCGCCGATGCGAGTGCAAAAACCTACGCGCGCCTGAACGAGATGGCCGATACCATCCTGCGGGCCGGCTTCCCGGTGGTGCTGGATGCCACCTTCTTGAAGCGCGACCAGCGCGACGCCGCGGCCAAGGTCGCCGAAGCGACCGGCGCGCCCTTCCTGATCCTGGACTGCAACGCACCACAAGCCGTCATCACCAGTTGGCTGGCTCAACGTCTGGCCGATAAAAACGACCCTTCCGACGCCACCCTGGCTGTTATCGAAGAACAGCAAGCCCATCGCGACCCACTCACGGCCGAGGAGCTACTCCTGAGCAAGCGCGTCGAAACCAATGAAAGTGGGACACTGGACGCATTGGTAGCGCACATCCGTCAGCGCCTGCCGGGTTTGTAAGAAAAAATTCTTGGCTGCGTCGTCGTCTTCGGCGCGCAACCAGGGAATAGTGGCACTATAATGGCGTCATAAATCCAACAGGTATCGACATCATGAGTCAGCCGAAGCTTCTCGATACACCGCTCTACTCGCTCCTGCATAAAGACGATATCCGAGGCTTCAATCAGGAACGTCCCAAAGACGGCGTTATCGACATGCGTGGTGGCGACTTCCGAGGTTTGGACCTGCGTGACCTGAACGCCGCAGGGGTAGATTTCACCGACGCGTACTTCCGATCTGCCGACTTGCGCGGCCTGGACTTGCGCGACTGCTCACTGGAGGGCGCCAGCCTGGCCCATGCGCAGATTTCGGGGACCTACTTTCCGCCTGAATTGACTGCCGATGAGATCCTCATGTCGGTCAACTTTGGCACGCGCCTGCGCTACCGCACCAAGTAATCCCCTGCCCCAACCCCGGCTGCGCATACAGCGTGCCGGGGCTTCACGCCTGCCCGCCGTCAAAAACCTCGCCCCATTCTTATAAGCTTTTGCGCCGTTCCTGGCCAAAGAACTACGCTTTTCCTACTGAACGCTACACTCCTTTCAGACTTGCCTGGTCACGATACCCACCGCACCATTCGGCCGTCGCAAGGAGGCTTGATGAACGATGAGCTGCAACACCTTAAAAACCTTGGCAAGACGTCGGCGCAGTGGCTGCATGCGGTGGGTATCCACAGCGCATCCGACTTGCGCCGCCTGGGAGCTGTGGATGCTTATCGAGCGGTACGCACCCGAGGGTTCCGCGCATCCAAAGTATTGCTGTATGCAATCGAAGGGGCATTGATGGATGTGCACTGGAACGACCTCCCTGCCGAGCGCAAGGAAGCGTTGAACCGTCAATTGGACGCTATTTCCACACGCCAGAAAAATTAGACCGGCAAGCCCATACAGTGTCTACAGGCTTTTCGAACGCGTGTTTGAGAAAAGCACGAGAGCCAGCAAAAACAAATGTTGACTCTTAAATGAGAATCGTTATGATTATCACAACTGGTCGCGAGATCAGCCGATAACTGAAAGACCATTGGTTCGGACTCTCAGATTATCTCCTCATCAGGCTAATCACGGTTATTTGACCCGGCTTTTGCCGGGTCTTTTTTTGCCTGCGAAAAGGCGCTGACAACCACCCGGACTTCAACGCGCGATAATCAACGGATGCCCACGCTCAGGGTGGAGCTGCACCAATACATCCAAACCGAATACCGCTTTAAGCGGCTCAGGTCGCATCACCCGTGCCGGCGTGTCCAGTGCATGCGGACGTCCTTGGGACAGCAACAAGATCCGGTCACAGTAACGCGCCGCCAGATTCAGATCATGGAGAATCACCAGCACAGCCGCGCCCCGATCGGCGAATGTCCGTATCGCCTGCAAGGTCGTGTGTTGGTGCAAGGGGTCCAGCATCGACGTCGGCTCATCCAACAACAACGTCTGCCCCTCCTCGCCCGGCCATAATTGCGCCATGACTCGCGCCAAATGCACACGCTGGCGTTCGCCGCCCGACAAGGCCAGGTAGCTGCGGCCGCTCAAATGCCCGACATCCGCGGCCTGCAGCGCTGCCTGGATAATCTCCTCATCACGCACCCGTCCAGTCTGATGGGGCAAGCGCCCCATGCCTACCACCTCTTCGACGCGGAAGGCGAAGTCCAAGGTCGAACTTTGCGGCAATACCGCCAGGCGCTGGGCGCGCTGCGATCCGCTCCAGCCCTTCAGCTCCTGCTGATCCAGCCATACCTTGCCCTGGTCCGGCGGCAGTTCACCACACAACGCCCCCAGCAATGTGCTCTTGCCAGCACCATTAGGCCCCAGCACACCGAGCACCTGACCCGGCAACAGGTCCAGGCTGACGTCCGCCAGCACGATTTTGCGACCACGCCGTATCTGCAGCGCCTCCACCCGCAACATCAGGCGCGCCCTCGCAATAACAGATAAAGAAAGAACGGCGCGCCAATAAACGCCGTCACGATGCCGATCGGCAATTCAGCCGGCGCCAACGCCAAGCGGGCGACCAGATCCGCCAACAGCAGCAGGCTCGCACCTGCCAATATCGAGGCTGGCAACAACACCCGATGATCCGGCCCCGCCAGCAATCGCACCAAGTGCGGCACGACCAGCCCGACAAACCCAATCATTCCCGCTGCCGCCACGGCCGCTCCCACGCCGAGGGCCGTGCAAAACACCAATTCGCGCTTGAGGCGCTCTACATCAACGCCCAAGTGACTGGCTTCGGACTCACCAAGCAACAGCGCATTCAACGCCTTCGCCCGGCGCGGCAACCACAGCGCCACACCGGCGGTCACCAGCAGCAACGGCCACAGGCGCGAGTAGCTGGCGCCATTGAGACTGCCGAGGTTCCAGAAGGTCAGGGTCCGCAGGGTGGCGTCATCCGCCAGATAGGTGAACAAACCCACCGCCGAGCTGGCGAGGGCTGTCAGCGCGATGCCGGCGAGCAGCATCGTCGCGACGTTAGTCTGGCCGTTGCGCCGCCCCAGCCGGTAAACCAGCGCCGTGACGCCAAGCCCACCGAGAAACGCACACAGCGATAATAGATAGGGGCCGAACGCGTCCGGCAAACCGCCGAAGAACGAACCACCGACAATGGCGATGGCCGCCCCCAGCGCAGCACCGCTGGAGACCCCGACCAAACCCGGATCCGCCAACGGGTTGCGAAACAAGCCCTGCATCGCCACGCCTGACAATGCCAGCACGCCCCCCACTGCCAGGCCCAGCAACGTCCGCGGCAAGCGAATTTGCCCCAGGATCAACTCCGCCTGCTCCAATCCCTGTGCCTCGATCGGCACGCCTACCAAGCGCAACGCCGCCTTGAGCGTATCCAACAGGGGCAAGCTGACCGGCCCCAGGGCCAATGAAAGCCAGATCGCCAGTGCACACAGCAGCGCCAGCCCGATAAACAGGGCTCGCGGCTTGACCAGGGTGGTCATGGGGCCGGTTTAGCCTGGGATGGATAGAAGCCGGCGGACAACGCCGACAGGCTTTGCGGTAAACGCGGCCCGAGCCCGCCCACCAGCAGCGTCGGGTCCAGCTCAATTACCCGCCCATTCCTGGCCGCCGGGGTGGAAGCCAGTATCGGGTTCTCCTTGAACAGCGCAGCCCGTGCCGCATCGCCGCTGAGGGCGCGATCAGCGAACACCAGCACTTGCGGGCTCAGCCCCGCCAGCGACTCCACGGAAAACGGCTTATAGCCAATATGGGTTGCCAGGTTGCGCCCACCGGCCTGCCGCAGCATCCAATCAGCGGCAGTGTCCTTGCCGGCGATCAACGGCTTGCCACCCGCATTACCGAGCAGCAGCAACACACCCGGCGCCTTTTGCGTGGCCTGCGCCTGGGCAACCCAACTTTTCTGCCGACCAAGGGCCTGCTCGTATCCCACAAACAACTCGCGGCCCTTGGCCTCAGTGCCCAGCAACGTGCCCAGGCGCTCAAGGTTAGCCTTCAAGGCAGGCAAATCCGGTTGCGCCGAGAACATCTCCACCTGCACACCCGCACCGCGAATCTGCGCCAGAACCGGCGGCGGCCCCATCTCTTCAGTGCCCACCAGGATCTGCGGACGCAGGCTGAGAATGCCTTCAGCCGACAATTGCCGCTGATAGCCGATGCTTGGCAATGCCTTGAGGGACGCCGGATGCTGGCTGGTCGTATCGACGCCCACCAACTTCGATTCACCGCCCAGGGCCACGACCCACTCAGACAAGGCCCCACCGGCACTCACCCAGCGCTGGGGCAGTTCAACGGCGCATGCCACGTGATTGACCAGCAGTCCGACAACAAGCGCAATAGCGCTGGCACTCAGTCGCATAACAGGGTTTCCTTCCAAGGGCGCGGCCACTGAGCCACTCATCGATGTGACAGGTCATCTCTGCCAGGCATCGTACTGAGCGCCCAGCCAGTCATCGTGCGAAGCTGGCATTTGATAATTGTTTGCATTTGAACGTCAAGGCACTTAAGGATTGAAATGAAGTTTCTCTGCCCTTCCGACACCCTCGCCCCCAACAGCAGCCTCGGTTTTGATATCGACGGCTGCAAGCTGCTGGCCGTGCGTCGGGACGGCGTTGCCTACTTCTACGTCAACCGCTGCCCCCATCGCGGCATTCCACTGGAATGGCAGCCCGACCATTTCCTCGACGCCAGCGCCAGCCTGATCCAGTGCGCTACCCACGGCGCGCTGTTCCTGATCGAGAGCGGCGAGTGCATCGCCGGCCCCTGCGCCGGTCAAAGCCTCAAGGCTCTGGCCGGTCGAGAGGACGCACAAGGTTTGTGGGTAGAACTCTAGTCGCCAAGCAGCACGTCCAGCCGGCGGTCCACGCAAATTTCCTCGGATGTAACACGTACGCCATACGCCAGCACCTCCACGCCCGCCGCCTTGGCTTCTCGCAGGGCGGCAGCATAGGCGGCGTCGATTTCCGCGGCCGGGCGCACGGCCTCAATGCCCGAGAGATTGACGCAATACAACTGCACCGCGCGTACACCGTCCCGGGCCAAGTAGGCCAACTCCCGCAGGTGTTTCGCGCCACGCTGGGTCACTGCATCGGGAAAAGCCGCAATCGCCGAGCCGTCAAAACCCAGCGTCACGCTTTTGACTTCGACATAGGCCGCGCCATCGGGGTAATCCAGGCGAAAGTCGATACGGCTTTTCTCCTGACCGTAAGGCACCTCACGCTTCAACGCAGTAAAGCCGTTCAGTTCAGTAATTACCCCCGCACGCAGCGCCTCCTCGACCAACTGGTTGGCGCGGGCGGTATTGACGCAGGCCAGGCGGCCCTGTGGCGTTTCGGCGATTTCCCAAGTCCCGGGCAGCTTGCGCTTCGGATCATTGGAACGACTGAACCAAACCTGCCCGCCTTCCACCATGCAATTGAGCATCGAACCGGTATTGGGGCAGTGAATGGTGAGCAACTCACCGGTAACGGTTTCGATATCGGTTAGGAAACGTTTGTAACGCCGGATCAACCGAGCTTCTTCGAGGGGAGGATGAAAGCGCATCAGCCTTGCCAACTCTGCAAGCCGCGGGCGATCCGTTCGACAGCTTCCTGTAGTCGATCAAGATTTTGCGTGTAGGCAAAGCGCACATGATGGCTGGCTTTATACCGGCCGAAATCCAAACCGGGCGTAAACGCGACATGCTGGGTTTCCAGGAAATGACGGCAGAACGCGAAGGCATCGCCGCCGAACGCGCTGATATCCGCGTACAAATAGAACGCACCTTCCGGCTCTATCGCAATGCCGAACCCCAACTCACGCAGTGCCGGCAGCAGGAAGTCCCGACGTCGACCGAATTCGGCGCGCCGCGCTTCCAGAATGCTCAGGGTTTGCGGGGTGAAACAAGCCAAGGCAGCATACTGCGCCATGCTCGGCGCACTGATGTAGAGGTTCTGCGCCAGCTTCTCCAACTCGCCCACCGCATCGGGCGGCGCCACCAGCCACCCCAGGCGCCAACCGGTCATGCCGAAATACTTCGAAAAACTATTGAGGACGAAGGCATCGTCGTCGACCTCCAGCACGCTGGCGGCATCGGTGCCATAGGTGAGGCCATGGTAGATCTCGTCCACTACCAGGTGGCCGTTACGTGCCTTGATCGCATTCGACAACCCGGACAATTCGTCACGCGTGAGGAGAGTGCCTGTCGGGTTGGCCGGAGACGCGACCAGTGCACCCACGCTGTCCTCGCTCCAGTGCCTGGCCACCAACTCGGCGGTCAATTGATAGCGAACATCGGGGCCCACCGGTACCAACTGCGCCGCGCCCTCGACCAGGCGCAGGAAGTGCCGGTTGCATGGATAGCCGGGGTCTGCCAACAGCCAGTGCTTGCCTGGATCCACCAGCAGGCTGCTGGCCAGCAACAATGCGCCGGAGCCACCAGGCGTGATCAGGATGCGCTCGGGATCGACGCTCAAGCCATAGCGTTGCTGGTAGAAGCCACTGATGGCCTGGCGCAGTTCCGGCAGGCCACGGGCGGCGGTGTAGCGGGTCTTGCCACTGGCCAGTGCGGCTTGGCCAGCCTGGATGATCGGTTCGGCAGTGGTGAAGTCCGGCTCGCCGATTTCCAGGTGGATCACATCATGGCCAGCCGCCTGCAACTCGTTGGCTCGCGCCAGCAACGCCATGACATGAAAAGGTTCGATGGCGCGACTGCGCGCACTGTAGGGCTGAGCCATTAGCCTTCCTTAACGTTAAGAACAAAATCAGGATTCTACCGAACCCCCACGCTAAAACATGCTCTATTGCCTGCTCGGCCATTCAAGAAGAGCCCGGCAAGCGCTTGCAGAACGACTAAAATCAATATCCGAGGCGATGCACACCCAACCATGGCGGGCTGCTGCAATTTGCAACCCCTGCGCGATGGGCCTCGACAACCGGGAGTGGCGCACCCTGAATCTATCTGGTAAGTTCGCCCGCTTGCAGCCGCAGGGCCGGCAGGTGTCGGTGACGTTGCAATCCTGCGCAATGGATTAGAAGAGTGAGAGGCGGTCTATTCATGTCCACCCAAGCAAAGCAACAGAGCATCAGCGGCTTCGAACCATACGTAGAGAAGAAAGGTGAAGAGTACATGGGCGAGCCCATGCGCGAGCATTTCACCAAGATCCTTAACAAGTGGAAACAGGACTTGATGCAAGAGGTCGACCGCACCGTCGACCATATGAAGGACGAAGCAGCCAACTTCCCTGATCCGGCCGACCGTGCGAGCCAGGAAGAAGAGTTCGCCCTTGAACTGCGCGCCCGGGATCGTGAGCGCAAGCTGATCAAGAAGATCGACAAGACACTGCAGTTGATCAAGGACGAAGAATACGGCTGGTGCGAATCCTGCGGCGTCGAGATCGGAATTCGCCGCCTGGAAGCTCGTCCAACCGCGGACCTGTGCGTAGACTGCAAGACCTTGGCTGAAATCAAGGAGAAACAGGTCGGCAAGTAATCCCTGCCGAACTGGACGAATGGGGCGTACAAACGCCCCATTTTTGTTTCTGGCGTTTACCGGTTTTCCAGTAGTATCCGGCCCATGACAGCCTCTACCTATATTGGGCGTTTCGCCCCTACGCCCAGCGGCCATTTGCACTTCGGCTCGCTGGTCGCCGCCCTCGCTTCCTACCTCGACGCTCGCGCCAATCACGGCCGTTGGCTGATGCGCATGGAAGACCTCGACCCTCCCCGCGAAGAGCCCGGCGCCCAGGCGGCCATTCTCCAGGCCCTTGAAAGCTATGGTTTCGAGTGGGACGGCGAACTGGTCCGACAAAGCGATCGACATGATGCCTACGCCAAAGTGCTGAACGATCTGTTCAATCATGGCCTGGCCTACGCCTGCACCTGCTCGCGCAAACAACTGGAACCTTACAACGGCATTTACCCTGGCCTCTGCCGCAATGCCGGGCACGACCAGCAAGATGCCGCCATTCGGTTGCGCGTCCCCGAGTTGGAATACCACTTTATCGACCGAGTACAGGGCGAATTCCGACAACATCTGGGCCGCGACGTAGGCGATTTCGTCATCCGCCGCCGCGACGGCCTCTACGCCTATCAGCTGGCGGTTGTCCTCGACGATGCCTGGCAGGGTGTTACCGATATCGTGCGCGGCGCCGACCTGCTGGACTCCACGCCGCGCCAGTTGTACCTGCAAGAGTTGCTGGGCCTGCGCCAGCCGCGCTATCTGCATGTACCGCTGGTCGTCCAGCCGGACGGTAACAAGCTGGGCAAGTCCTACCGTTCCCCGCCATTGACGAAAGACCAGGCCACGCCTTTGCTGTTAAGAGCCTTGCGTGCCCTCGGCCAGCAACCCGGCGACGAACTGCTCCACGCCAGCCCACGGGAGCTGCTGGATTGGGGCATTCAACAGTGGGATGCCTCGCTGATTCCACGCACACTCACGCTGGCAGAATCGCAGTTGCGCTGAAGGCGCTTGCAGCTTGCCAGCCATCCGTTACCATCGCCGCAGTTTTTCAATCAGAGGCCAACATGTACATCTATCGATTGGTCCTGCTGCTGGTCGTCGGGATCTACCTGTTTTCCCCCGCCATCATGGATTGGTGGATCGACGCCACGGGCGCCTGGTATCGGCCTTATCTACTGTGGCTGATCCTGATCGTCGTGACCTTTATCCTGCAGAGCCAAAAAGATGCCGATGAGCTTTAGCCTCACCCAGATGCTGCTGATCAGCGCCGCCTACCTGGCTGCCTTGTTCGCAGTGGCCTGGATCAGTGAGCGCGGAATGATTCCGCGGGCGATCATTCGCCATCCATTGACCTACACCTTGTCCTTGGGCGTCTACGCCAGCGCCTGGGCGTTCTATGGCACCGTGGGCCTGGCCTATCAGTACGGCTATGGCTTCCTCTCCAGCTACCTCGGGGTGTCCGGGGCATTTCTGCTGGCGCCGGTGCTGCTGTACCCGATCCTGAAGATCACCCGCACCTACCAGTTGTCATCCCTGGCCGATCTCTTCGCCTTCCGCTTTCGCAGTACCTGGGCCGGCGCACTGACCACCATTTTCATGCTGATCGGCGTGTTGCCCCTATTGGCCCTGCAGATGCAAGCAGTGGCCGACTCCATCAGCATCCTCACTCGCGAGCCGGTGCAACATCGCGTCGCCCTGGCGTTCTGCGCGTTGATCACACTGTTCACGATTTTCTTCGGCTCACGCCATATCGCCACGCGCGAGAAACACGAAGGCCTGGTATTTGCGATCGCCTTCGAGTCGGTGATCAAGCTGATCGCCATCGGCGGCGTTGGCCTCTACGCGCTCTACGGCGTATTCGACGGCCCGCAACAGCTGGAACTGTGGCTGCTGCAAAACCAGACCGCTCTCGCCGCCCTGCACACGCCCTTGCAGGAAGGCCCGTGGCGCACGCTATTGCTGGTGTTCTTCGCCTCCGCGATCGTGATGCCGCACATGTATCACATGACCTTCACCGAGAACCTCAACCCGCGTTCGCTGGTCAGCGCCAGCTGGGGTTTGCCACTGTTCCTGCTGTTGATGAGCCTGGCCGTGCCGCTGATCCTGTGGGCTGGCCTGAAGCTGGGGGCCACTACCAACCCTGAGTATTTCACCCTCGGTATCGGCATCGCCGCCAACAGCCCGGCCCTGGCGCTGCTGGCCTATGTCGGCGGCTTATCGGCAGCCAGCGGGCTGATCATCGTCACGACGCTGGCACTCTCCGGCATGGCGCTGAACCACCTGGTGCTACCGCTGTACCAGCCCCCCGCAGAAGGCAATATCTACCGCTGGCTGAAATGGACACGCCGCGCACTGATCGTCGCGATCATCATGGCCGGTTACGGTTTCTACCTGCTGCTGGGTGCGGGGCAAGACCTGGCCAATCTCGGCATCGTCGCGTTTGTGGCCACCTTGCAGTTCTTGCCGGGCGTGTTGTCGGTGCTGTACTGGCCGACCGCCAATCGCCGTGGGTTTATCGCCGGGCTGCTGGCGGGGATCCTGGTATGGCTCGTCACCATGCTGCTACCGCTGGTCGGCAACTTGCAGGGTTTCTACATCCCGCTGCTGAACATGATCTACGTGCTGGATGACACCAGTTGGCACATGGCGGCGATTGCCTCGCTGGCCGCCAACGTATTGATGTTCACCCTGATCTCGCTGTTCACCAACGCCAGCCCGGAAGAAACCAGCGCCGCCGAGGCCTGCGCGGTGGACAATGTGCGGCGCCCGCAACGCCGAGAGCTGCATGCGGCTTCGCCCCAGGAGTTCGCCACACAACTGGCCAAACCGCTGGGGGCCAAGGCAGCGCAGAAGGAGGTCGAACAGGCGCTGCGCGATCTTTACCTGCCGTTCGACGAACGGCGCCCCTATGCCTTGCGCCGACTGCGTGATCGCATCGAGGCCAACCTGTCCGGGTTGATGGGGCCCAGCGTATCCCAGGACATGGTGGAAACCTTCCTGCCCTACAAGGCGGGTGGCGAAAACTACGTCACCGAAGACATCCATTTCATCGAGAGCCGGCTGGAGGATTACCACTCACGCCTCACCGGCCTTGCCGCCGAACTCGATGCCCTGCGCCGCTACCACCGCCAGACCCTGCAGGAACTGCCCATGGGCGTCTGCTCCCTGGCCAAGGACCAAGAGATCCTGATGTGGAACAAGGCCATGGAAGAACTCACCGGTATCGCCGCACAACGTGTAGTAGGTTCGCGCCTCAATACCCTGGGTGATCCGTGGAAAGAACTGCTGCAGGGGTTTATCAACCTGCCCGACGAACACCTGCACAAACAGCACCTGGCCCTCGACGGCCAGACCCGCTGGCTCAACCTGCACAAAGCCGCCATCGACGAACCCCTGGCCCCCGGAAATAGTGGCCTGGTGCTGCTGGTGGAAGACTTGACCGACACCCAGATGCTCGAAGACAAGCTGGTGCACTCCGAGCGCCTGGCCAGCATTGGCCGCCTGGCTGCGGGCGTTGCCCATGAAATCGGCAATCCGATTACCGGTATCGCATGCCTCGCGCAGAACCTGCGGGAAGAGCGCGAAGAAGACGGTGAAATCATCGAGATCAGCGGGCAAATCCTCGAACAGACCAAGCGCGTATCGCGCATCGTGCAGTCGCTGATGAGCTTTGCCCATGCCGGCGCCCACCAGAACCAGGACGAGGCGGTGTGCCTGGCCGAAGTGGCGCAGGATGCCATTGGGCTGCTGGCGTTGAACCGGCGTAATTTCGAAGTACAGTTCTTCAATTTGTGCGACCCGGACCACTGGGTCGACGGTGACTCCCAGCGCCTGGCGCAGGTGTTGATCAATCTACTGTCCAACGCCCGCGATGCGTCCCCTCCCCACAGTGCGGTACGCGTCAAGAGCGAGGCTTTCGAGCACACGGTCGACCTGATCGTGGAGGACGAAGGCAGCGGCATTCCACAGAACATCATGGACCGATTGTTCGAACCCTTCTTCACCACCAAGGACCCAGGTGAAGGTACCGGTCTGGGCCTTGCACTGGTCTATTCCATCGTTGAAGAGCATTATGGACAAATCACCATCGACAGCCCGGCTGACACCGAAAGCCAACGCGGCACCCGTATTCGGGTGACCTTGCCGCGTCATGTCGAAGCGACGTCCGCTGTGAACTGAGACCGTCGAGAGAATTGAATCAATGCCGCACATTTTGATCGTCGAAGACGAAACCATTATCCGCTCTGCCTTGCGTCGCCTGCTTGAACGTAATCAGTACCAAGTCAGCGAAGCCGGCTCGGTGCAGGAAGCCCAAGAGCGGTTCAGCATTCCCACGTTCGACCTGATTGTCAGCGACCTGCGCCTGCCCGGCGCGCCCGGTACAGAGCTGATCAAGCTTGGCCAGGGCACCCCGGTGCTGATCATGACCAGCTATGCCAGCCTGCGCTCGGCAGTGGATTCCATGAAAATGGGCGCGGTGGACTACATCGCCAAGCCTTTCGACCATGATGAGATGCTCCAGGCCGTGGCGCGCATCCTGCGTGACCGGCAGTCGGCCAGCAGCGCACCGACCGAACAGCGCCCCACCGGCAAGGCCGGCGGCGGTGCCGACAAGCCAGGCATTGATAACAGCAATGGCGAGATCGGCATCATCGGCTCCTGCCCACCGATGCAGGACCTGTACAGCAAGATCCGCAAAGTGGCGCCTACCGACTCCAATGTTTTGATCCAGGGGGAGTCGGGTACCGGTAAGGAACTGGTGGCCCGCGCCCTGCACAACCTCTCCAAGCGCGCCAAGGCACCGATGATTTCGGTGAACTGCGCAGCGATCCCCGAATCGCTGATCGAATCCGAACTGTTCGGCCACGAGAAAGGCGCCTTCACGGGCGCCAGCGCCGGGCGTGCGGGCCTGGTGGAAGCGGCGGACGGCGGCACACTGTTCCTCGACGAAATCGGCGAACTGCCCCTGGAAGCCCAGGCGCGTTTACTGCGCGTGCTACAGGAAGGCGAAATCCGCCGCGTCGGCTCGGTACAGTCGCAGAAGGTCGACGTGCGCCTGATCGCGGCAACCCACCGCGACCTGAAGAGCCTGGCCAAGATCGGCCAGTTCCGCGAAGACTTGTATTACCGCCTGCACGTCATCGCTCTCAAGCTGCCGCCGCTGCGTGAGCGTGGTGCCGACGTCAACGAGATCGCCAATGCGTTCCTGCTACGCCAGAGCGCGCGCATCAACCGTACGGACCTGAAGTTTGCCCCGGACGCCGAGCAAGCGATCCGTCATTACTCGTGGCCGGGCAACGTACGTGAGCTGGAAAATGCGGTTGAGCGTGCAGTGATCCTGTCGGAGAGCCCGGAAATTTCCGCCGAGCTGCTGGGCATCGACATCGAACTGAGCGATCTGGACGATGACGACTTCATTGGCCTGGCCCCGCAACAGGGCGGCGGTGGCAATACCAGCCATGAGCCGACTGAAGATTTGTCACTGGAAGATTACTTCCAGCACTTTGTCCTGGAGCATCAGGACCACATGACCGAGACCGAACTGGCCCGCAAATTGGGCGTAAGCCGCAAGTGCCTGTGGGAACGGCGCCAGCGCCTGGGCATTCCACGGCGCAAGACCGGCGTAGCCAGCGAGAGTTGAGGGTGCGCGCCCACAGGTAACACCCTCAGATGTGAAAAAACTGTTACCGCGGATTTTTTGCGTAACAAAAGCCGGGGCTTACGGTAACGAAGCCCCGGCTTTTTTTTGCCCGCAGAAATCAAAAATCAGCTCAACCCCCCGGTTTTGCTGGTCGGCGCAAAAGTTGGCACGCACCCTGCTATATGCTTAGTACAAAAACAATAACAAGCTTTGTACAAGACAATAAAAATAAGACGAATCGACTCACGCACAATAAAAACAACACGGCGGAGGCGCAGCTAACTGATTCTTTTGGAGAGGCGTTGCATTGGGGCTTGCCCCGCAACCAGGCCGAGAACAACAAAAACTGCCCTAAGGCAGAGCCTGAACTGGTTGGATCGTAGATCAGCAACACAGCGACCAAAGCAATCCGTTTGCTCTTGACTCCCGATTGGGAGTGTCATGAAGGTGAAGCTTCATGGCGAGGGCGATCAACAAAAACAAGAAGCCCGAAATCAATAATAAAAATAGAGCACGCAACTACTTCTGGGGGAGCTTCGGCTCCCCTTGTAGTTTCTGGCATTTGGCATTTTCAAGGCTTATGGCGCAAGGCCTGTAGCTTGTTCCTACACCATCCCCTGACTAAATGCTAGAATCCCCGCCCATCATGCGGTCATTCTTCGTTATGGCCGAACATTCCTTCAAACAGTGCATCCCATGCTGAAGAAGTTGTTCCAGTCATTCCGTTCTCCCTTGCGTCGTACGCAACACAAACGCAGCACGCCTGAAGTGCTCAACAGCAGCCAACATTCGCTGCAACGCGCTCAGTTCAGCCGTTATGCAGTGAACATCGTCGAACGTTTGCAGAACGCCGGCTACCAGGCTTATCTGGTGGGCGGGTGCGTACGCGACATGTTGCTCAACATCACGCCCAAGGATTTCGACGTCGCCACCAGTGCGACGCCAGAGCAAGTGCGCGCCGAGTTTCGCAATGCGCGCATCATCGGCCGCCGTTTCAAGTTGGTGCACATCCACTTTGGTCGCGAAATCATCGAGGTCGCGACCTTCCGTGCAGGCCATCCGCAAAACGATGAAGAGGAGGACACCAATCAGTCTTCCCGCAACGAGAGCGGGCGCATCCTGCGCGACAACGTCTATGGCACCTTGGAAGAAGACGCGCAGCGTCGCGACTTCACCATCAACGCCCTCTATTACGACCCGGTCAGTGAGCGCATTCTTGATTACGCCAACGGCGTACACGACATCCGTAACAACCTGGTCCGCCTGATCGGCGACCCGGTGCAGCGCTACCAGGAGGACCCGGTTCGTATGCTGCGGGCCGTGCGCTTTGCGGCCAAGCTGAACTTCGGTATCGAGCGACACACCGCTGCGCCGATTCGTGAACTGGCCCCCATGCTGCAGGAGATTCCCTCGGCGCGCCTGTTCGAAGAAGTGCTCAAGCTGTTCCTCTCGGGCTACGCCGCCGACACCTTCGAAATGCTCGTCGACCTGCAGTTGTTCGACCCCTTGTTCCCGGCCAGCGCCGAGGCCCTGGAATACAACCCGACGTATACCCACACATTGATCAGCGAAGCGTTGATCAATACCGATCTGCGCATCAAACAGAACAAACCGGTAACCCCGGCGTTCCTGTTTGCTGCCCTGCTGTGGCCGGCCCTGCCAAAACGCGTACTGCGCCTGCAAGAACGTGGCATGCCGCCGATTCCAGCCATGCAGGAAGCCGCTCACGAACTGATCACCGAGCAATGCCAGCGCATCGCTATCCCGAAACGTTTCACCATGCCGATCCGCGAAATCTGGGATATGCAGGAGCGCCTGCCCCGCCGCAGCGGCAAGCGTGCCGACCTGTTGCTGGACAACCCGCGCTTCCGCGCTGGCTACGACTTCCTGCTGCTGCGTGAAAGCGCTGGCGAGCAGACCGACGGCCTGGGCGAATGGTGGACCGACTACCAGGACGCCAATGACAGCGAACGCCGCGAGATGATTCGAGAGCTCGGCAGCAAAGGCGAAGGCGCCAGCGAGGGGCCCAAGAAGCGTCGTCGCAGCGGCACCAAGCGTAAACGCAGCGCCGCCGATGCCTCGGGCGCCACGGGCGAATAAACGTGGAACGCATCTACATCGGCATGGGCAGCAACCTGGCCGCCCCGGATCAGCAATTGCGCAGCGCTATCGAGGCGCTGGCACAATTGCCCGGCACCCGCCTCGTCGGTGTGTCCTCCTTCTATCAAAGTGATTCCCTACTCCCGGGCCAACCGCGCTATACCAACGCGGTTGCGGCCCTGGACAGCAGCCTTGCACCGCTGGACCTGCTTGACGCACTGCAAGCCATCGAGAATGACCAGGGCCGCGAGCGCCTCGAGCGTTGGGGGCCGCGCACGCTTGACCTGGATATCCTGCTGTTTGGTGACCGCCTGATCGACGAACCACGCCTCAAGGTGCCGCACTACCAGATGCACGTGCGCGCGTTTGTGTTGTACCCCTTGGCCGAACTGGCCCCTGCCGACCTGCAACTGCCTGACGGCCAGACACTCAGCAAACTGCTGGCGGCCTGCCCGTTTGTCGGCTTGGAACGCTTACCTTTGTAGGCGCGGGCTTGCTCGCGAAAATCGTCAACGATAACGCGCACGCCCTGATTAAACGTGGTGCCTGCGCGTTCTTCACGAGCACCCTCGCACCTGCAATCGCGTCAGTAACAGCGGTAACATCGCGGTCGTAACAATGCGGTAACACATCCAATTGACTTCCCGTGTCCTCCTCACGACTATAGGCGTCCCGCTGCCGCCAACCCGGCGCTAAAGGGCGCAATCCAGGCCATATAAGCACTGCTTTCAAGACAGTGCGCCTGTATAAACAAAGACTCACGCGCGTTACTCGCTGTTTCCAAGCGCCTGAACGAGGACCCTTTTCATGCCAGACATTACCCTGACCACCTTGCAGAGCCTCAAGCTCAAAGGTGAAAAAATCACCATGCTGACCTGCTATGACGCTACCTTCGCCCACGCCAGCTGCCAGGCAGGTGTCGAAGTGTTATTGGTGGGCGACTCCCTGGGCATGGTTCTTCAAGGGAATGACAGCACCCTGCCCGTTACCACCGATGAGCTCGCCTACCACACCGCCAGCGTCAAGCGCGGTAACGACGGCGCCTTCATCATCGCCGACCTGCCGTTCATGGGTTACGCCACCCTCGAACAGACCTTCCAGAACGCCGGCAAACTGATGCAAGCCGGCGCGCACATGATCAAGGTGGAAGGGGCCGTCTGGCTCGCCGAATCGATCCGCCTGCTGGCTGAACGGGGTGTTCCTGTGTGCGCGCACATGGGCCTGACGCCGCAGTCCGTGAATATCCTGGGTGGCTATAAGGTACAAGGCCGCAATGAGGCCCAGGCGCGCCAGATGCGTGCCGATGCCATCGCCCTGGAGCAGGCTGGCGCCGCAATGATCCTGCTCGAATGCGTTCCCAGTGAGTTGGCGGCGGAAATCACCCACGCCGTTAAAGTCCCGGTGATCGGCATTGGTGCCGGTTCCGCCACCGACGGCCAGGTCCTGGTGCTGCACGACATGCTCGGCCTGTCGATGACTGGCCGTGTGCCGAAGTTCGTGAAGAACTTCATGATTGGCCAGGACAGTATCCACGCCGCTTTGAGCGCCTACGTCGCTGAAGTCAAGGGCGTGACCTTCCCAGGTGCCGAACACGGGTTTTCTGCATGAACACGGTAAAAACCATACGTGAACTGCGGGCCGCCGTGGCCCATGCCCGCAACGCCGGCAAACGCATCGGCTTCGTGCCCACCATGGGCAACCTGCACAGCGGCCACGCCACCCTGGTGGCCAAGGCCGCCCAGCAGGCGGACTTCGTGGTCGCCAGCATCTTCGTCAACCCGCTGCAGTTCGGCGCCGGCGAAGACCTCGACAAGTACCCGCGCACCCTCGCCGCAGACCAGGAAAAGCTCCTGCAAGCCGGCTGCAACCTGCTGTTCGCCCCCACTGTCGAGGAAATGTACCCCGACGGCATGGCCGGCCAGACCCGCGTCAGTGTCCCGCAACTGTCTGAAGGCCTGTGCGGTGCCAGCCGTCCCGGTCACTTTGAAGGAGTGGCCACGGTAGTCAGCAAGCTGTTCAACATGGTCCAGCCGGACATGGCTGTGTTCGGGCAGAAGGACTATCAGCAACTGGCCGTGATCCGCGCCATGGTCCATGACCTGAACATGCCGATCCAGATCATCGGCGAGCCTACCGTCCGCGCCGAAGATGGCCTGGCGCTGTCCTCGCGCAACGGCTACCTCACCGAAGCCCAACGCGCGGTCGCGCCGGTGTTGTACCGCAGCCTCAGCCAGATTGCCGCCGCCATCAAAGGCGGTGACCGCGACTTCGCCAAACTGCGTGCCGAACAGGTCCAGCAGATCGAAGCCGCCGGGTTGCGCCTGGATTACCTCGAAGTGCGCCAAGGCGTGAACCTGCGCCCGGCCACGGCCGAAGATCGCGACGTGGTGATCCTGGTAGCGGCTTATCTGGGGGCCACGCGCCTCATCGATAACCTGCACCTGAACCTCGCCTGACCCCCTCTCGACACCCCGCCTGTGACCCTGCCTGATGTGCCGGTATAAAAAAGTACCGGCCACAGCGCAGACAAAGCCAAGACATATCGACACGCTAGGTTTAATGTAATCGCCCTGCGCTATGGTTAGCGCTGTCCGGCACCCAGCCCTTGATAAAAGACTGGACGTTCCGGGCTTTGAAATGTCCTAAAGGCAGTCCCCGTAATAAAAGGAAACCCGCAGCGATGGCGTACTACCGCACTCCTCATGACGTTACCGCTCTGCCCGCCTGGCAAGCGCTCAATCAACACCGCCAAGCCATGCAGGATTTCAGCATGCGCGAAGCGTTCAATGCCGATCCTCAGCGTTTTTCCCAGTTCACCTTGAGCAGCTGCGGACTTTTCCTCGATTACTCGAAAAACCTGATCACCAGCGAAACCCGTGACCTGCTCGTGGCGCTGGCCAAGGAAGTCGACCTCAAGGCCGCCATTGACGCGCTGTACGCCGGCGAGCCGGTCAACTCCTCGGAAGGTCGCCCTGCCCTGCACACGGCACTGCGCCGCCCGGTGGGTGACAAGTTGTCGGTCAACGGTGTGAACATCATGCCGGACGTGCACAAGGTGCTGAACCAGATCACTGACCTGGTTGGCCGCATCCACGACGGCCTATGGCGTGGCTACACCGAGAAGCCGATCACCGACGTGGTGAACATCGGCATCGGTGGCTCCTTCCTCGGCCCGGAGCTGGTCTCCGAGGCACTGTTGTCCTACGCCCATAAAGGCGTGCGCTGCCATTACCTGGCGAACATCGACGGCAGCGAGTTCCATGAGCTGACCATGAAGCTGCGCGCCGAGACCACGTTGTTCATCGTCTCGTCGAAATCGTTCAACACCCTGGAAACCCTGAAGAACGCCCAGGCCGCCCGTGCCTGGTACCTGGCCCAGGGTGGCTCGGAAGCGGAGCTGTACCGCCACTTTATCGCCGTATCAAGCAACAACGCGGCAGCCGTGGCCTTCGGTATCCGCGAAGAAAACATCTTCCCGATGTGGGACTGGGTCGGCGGTCGCTACTCGCTGTGGTCGGCCATCGGCTTGCCAATCGCATTGGCCATCGGCATGTCCAACTTCAAGGAGCTGCTGTCCGGTGCCTACACCATGGACCAGCATTTCCAGAACGCGCCGTTCGAGGCCAACATGCCAGTGCTGCTGGGCTTGCTCGGCGTATGGTATGGCAACTTCTGGGGTGCGCAGAGCCATGCGATCCTGCCGTACGACCATTACCTGCGCAATATCACCAAACACTTGCAACAGTTGGACATGGAATCCAACGGCAAGAGCGTGCGCCAGGACGGCACGCCCGTGTCCACCGATACCGGCCCCGTCATCTGGGGCGGCGTCGGCTGCAACGGTCAGCACGCCTATCACCAGTTGCTGCACCAAGGTACCCAACTGATCCCGGCCGACTTCATCGTGCCGATCGTCAGCTTCAACCCTGTGTCCGACCACCATCAGTGGCTGTATGCCAACTGCCTGTCCCAGAGCCAGGCGCTGATGCTCGGCAAGACCCGCAGCGAAGCCGAAGCCGAGTTGCGCGACAAGGGCATCCCGGAAGACGACGTGCAGAAGCTGGCCCCGCACAAGGTGATCCCCGGGAACCGTCCGAGCAACACCTTGGTGGTCGAGCGCATTAGCCCCCGTCGCTTGGGCGCGCTGGTGGCGATGTATGAACACAAGGTGTTCGTGCAGAGCGTGATCTGGGGCATCAACGCCTTTGACCAATGGGGCGTTGAGCTGGGCAAGGAGCTGGGCAAAGGCGTCTACAACCGCCTGACCGGTGCCGAAGAAACCAGCGCCGAAGATGCTTCGACCCAGGGCCTGATCAACTATTTCCGCGGTCGTCACCGCGGCTGATACCGGTACGACAGGGTCAACGTCCGTTTGGACGTTGGCCTTGAACCCTCCCCCCACAGGGTGCATCTTTATGACTTGTCGCCAAAACAAGAATAAGGAGCGCTCATGTTCGATATCAGCACCTTTCCAAGCGCCGATGCCGTCCGCCGGGCTGCGCAACTCAGTCAAGAGGACTACCAACGCCTCTATCGCCAATCCATCGAACAGCCAGACACCTTCTGGGCCGAGCAGGCCAAGGCGTTTCTCGACTGGATGAAGCCGTGGCACACGGTCCAGCACTGCGATATCAACACCGGCGCCGCCCAATGGTTTGCCGGCGGCCAACTGAACGTGAGCTATAACTGCATCGACCGTCACTTGGCGCAACGCGCCGAGCAGCCCGCCTTTATCTGGGAAGGCGATGACCCGACCAAGTCCGTCAAGATCACCTACCGTCAACTGCATCAAAACGTCTGCCGCCTGGCCAATGTGCTGAAAAGCCGGGGCGTGAAGAAAGGCGACCGCGTGTGCATCTACATGCCCATGATTCCGGAAGCGGCCTACGCCATGCTGGCCTGTACGCGCATCGGGGCGGTGCATTCGGTGGTGTTTGGTGGTTTCTCGCCGGATGCCCTGCGCGACCGTATTCTCGACGCCGATTGCCGCACGGTCATCACCGCCGATGAAGGCGTGCGCGGCGGCAAACCCGTGGCACTGAAACAGAATGTCGACAAAGCCCTGGCCAATTGCCCGAATGTCAGCACGGTACTGGTGGTGGAGCGTACCGGGGCTGCCGTGAACTGGAGCGAAGGCCGCGACCTCAAGTACCGGCAGGCCCTGGACACCGCGAGCGATGATTGCCCGCCCGAGCCGATGGACGCCGAGGCCCCGCTGTTTATCCTCTACACCTCCGGCAGCACCGGCAAACCCAAGGGCGTGCTGCACACCACCGGCGGCTACCTGCTGCAAGCGGCAATGACCTTCAAGTACGTGCTCGATTATCGCGATGGCGAGGTGTTCTGGTGCACCGCGGATGTGGGCTGGGTCACCGGTCATAGCTATATCGTGTATGGCCCGTTGGCCAATGGCGCCACCTCGCTGATGTTCGAAGGTGTGCCGAGTTACCCGGACAGCTCGCGCTTCTGGCAGGTGATCGACAAACACCAGGTCAATATCTTCTACACCGCGCCAACCGCGCTGCGCGCCTTGATGCGTGAAGGCCATGGCCCGCTTGAGAATACCTCCCGCGCCAGCCTGCGCCTGTTGGGCAGCGTCGGGGAACCGATCAACCCGGAAGCCTGGGACTGGTACTTCAATGCAGTCGGCGAGCAGCGCTGCCCCATTGTGGATACCTGGTGGCAGACCGAAACCGGCGGCATCATGCTCAGCCCGTTGGTCAGCGCCCAGCGGATCAAACCCGGGTGTGCCACCCAGCCGATGTTTGGCGTACAACCCGTGCTGCTCGATGAACAAGGCAAGGCATTCAGCGGTGCCGGCAGCGGCGTGCTCGCGATCAAGGCCAGTTGGCCGGGGCAGATTCGCAGTGTCTACGGTGATCCACAGCGCATGATCGACACTTATTTCAAACCCTACCCCGGCTATTACTTCACCGGTGATGGCGCACGCCGCGATGAAGACGGTGACTACTGGATCACCGGGCGCATCGACGACGTGATCAACGTCTCCGGCCACCGCATCGGCACAGCCGAAGTAGAAAGTGCGCTGGTGCTGCATGACCAGGTCGCCGAAGCGGCCGTGGTGGGCTACCCACATGACGTCAAAGGCCAAGGTATCTATGCCTTTGTGACCCCGATGAATGGTGTCGAACCCAGCGATGCGCTGAAAAAGCACCTGCTGGACCTGGTCAGCAAAGAAATCGGCAGTTTTGCCAAGCCAGAGCTGATCCAATGGGCGCCTGCCCTGCCGAAAACCCGTTCCGGCAAGATCATGCGGCGGATTCTGCGTAAGATCGCCTGCAATGAACTGGACAGCCTGGGCGATACATCGACCCTGGCCGACCCGAGCGTGGTCGACGGTTTGATCGACAAACGCCTGAACCGCTAGGAAATCCGAGTCGCCATGGAATTTATCCGCAGCCGTATAGAAACCCAGTTGATGAGCCTCACCGGCTTGTCGCTGGGCCAACTGGACCTGGAAAACCCCAAGGGCGATCCCGGCCTTTTCGGCCCGGACTCGGTCAGTTGGCAAGTCCACGGCGACTTCAGCAGCATGCTCATCGGCGGCATCAGCGCCTTGATGCTGCAAGCCCTGCACCCCCTGGCCCTGGCCGGCGTGTGGGACCATTCGAATTTTCGCCAGGACATGCTCGGGCGTTTACGCCGTACTTCGCAATTCATCTCCGGCACCACATTCGGCTCGCGCAAAGACGCCGAGTGGCTGATCGAGAAAGTGCGCACCATTCACCTGCAGGTCGTCGGGCACGCCCCGGACGGACGGCCTTACGCGGCCAGCGATCCGGAGTTGCTGACCTGGGTACACGTAGCGGAAGTCAGCAACTTTCTCGCCGCCCACTTGCGGTATCGCAATCCGCAGCTGTCGGGGCGGGACCAGGATCGCTACTACAGCGAAATCGCCCTGGTGGCCGAACGCCTGGGTGCCCGGCAGGTTCCGCGCTCCCGGCAGGAAGTCTCGGATTATCTGGCACGTGTTCGCCCACAACTGCTGTGCGACGAGCGCAGCCGCGAAGTGCTGCGCCTGCTGCTCAATGCGCCCGCCCCCAGCCACCTGGCCAAACCCTTTGGCGCGTTGATGATGCAGGCCGGGATCGACCTGTTGCCGGACTGGGCCAGCGCCATGCTCGAACACCACCAAAGTCCGCTGCAGCGCCAGATGATCCGCGCCGGGGTCAAGAGTAGCGCGCCCTTGTTGCGTTGGGCGATGCGCAATGGTTCGGTGCAACGCGCCCATCGGCGGATGGGGCTGATGTAGCCCGCGGCCCATAGCTGTTAGACTCCGCGCCCTCATTGCCCACAATTACCTAAAGCAAGGCGCGCTCCATGTCTCCCCTGAACCAGGCGCTGCGCGCCGCCCTCGATCGACGCCAGGACCTGATCAACGAACTGCATGCCCAGGGCACCGATTGCTATCGGCTGTTCCATGGTAGCCAGGAAGGCGCCGGCGGCCTGACGATCGACCGCTACGGCCCGCAGTTGCTGGTACAAAGCTTCCACCAGGCGCTGGACACCCACGACCTGCTGGACCTGCACCGGCTGATCAACCAGTACATGGGCCTGGAATTGCTGCTGGTGTACAACGACCGCTCGCGTGGCAACTCGCGCATCGACCGCGAAGACACGGTATACCGCGCCGAGCCTGCGGCGCTGGAAGACCTGGTCGGCCACGAATGGGGCCTCAACTACCGCGTGCGCGGGCGCCATGTCGGGCAGGACCCGCTGCTGTTCCTCGACCTGCGCAACACTCGCGGTTGGGTCAAGGCCCACAGCGCCGGCAAAAGTGTACTGAACCTGTTTGCCTATACGTGTGGGGTCGGCCTGAGTGCCGCCGCCGGTGGCGCACGTGAGGTGTGCAACCTGGACTTTGCCGAAGGTAACCTGGCGGTCGGTCGTGAGAACGGCCTGTTGAATCCGCAATTACCCACCATGGAATTTGTGCAGTCCGATTACTTCCCGGCGATTCGCCAACTGGCCGGCCTGCCGATCGCTCAGCGTCGCGGGCAAAAGCTGCCGAGCTATCCGCGCCTGGAGCAACGTCAATACGACCTGGTGTTACTCGACCCGCCCGCCTGGGCCAAGAGCGCCTTCGGCACCGTCGACCTGCTGCGTGACTACCAGAGCCTGCTCAAGCCAGCATTGCTGGCAACCGCCGACAACGGCGTACTGATCTGCTGTAACAACCTGGCAAAAGTGAGCATGGACGATTGGCGTGACCAGGTACTGCGTTGCGCCGAGAAAGCGGGGCGCCCGGTACGCGACTGGCGCATCATGGCGCCCGGCGCCGATTTTCCTTCGCAAGACCAACAGCCACCGCTGAAGACAATGATCCTGCAGTTATAGGACTTATCTCAAAAGGACTGGCTCTTCGGAACCGAAAACCCGTGCCATACTCCAAGGCACTCCTGTTCGACATAGATGGCGCCGCCCCCATGCCCAAAGGATTGATTCGCGCCGCTGGCGCCTTGTTGACTGCCGTAGCCCTGTACAGCTTGCTGGGCTTTCTGATTTTGCCCGGCATCGCCCTCCGCATAGCCAATCAACAACTGGCCAACTACACCACGGTGCCAGCCCGCATCGAACGCATCGAGCTCAACCCGTTCAGCCTGGAGCTGACCGTGTGGGGCCTGCAAATCGGCGATCCAGGCAAGGAACAGGTCGGTTTCGAGCGGCTGTATGCCAACCTGCAGCTCGACAGCCTGTGGACCCGCGCCGTGCACTTGGCGGATGTGCAACTCGACAAGCCCAAGACCGAGCTGCTGTTCGACAAATCCGGCCAACTGAACCTCGCGCAACTGTTCAAGTTGCCGCCCAGCGAGCCAACCCCGGCCGATCCCAACGCCAAACCGTTCCCGTTGCGTATCGACAACATCAAGCTGGCCGGCGGCTATTTACATTTCGAAGACCTGCGCCCCAGCGAGCCCATCGAGTTCCTCTATGACAAACTCGACTTCGAGCTGAAAAACCTCAGCACGCTGCCGGAAGACAACGCCGACATGACCCTCGTGGCCGCGGGCCCCCAGGGTGGGCAGATCGACTGGAAAGGCAATTTCAGCCTGGTGCCGATCACCTCCAAAGGCACATTGAAGGTCACCGACGGCAAGATGAAAGCCTGGTGGCCGTATGTGCGGGATGCACTGCCACTGGTGCTTGAGGACGGTGTGCTCAACTTCAGTACCGACTACACATTCAGCCTGGCCAATGAGACTGCGCTGAACCTGAACAACACGGCCGCGAGCATCGCGCCCTTTGCCATCAAGGCGCCGGATGGCCGCCCACTGGTACGCTTGGAGCGCCTGGACATCAGCGAAACAACAGTGGACCTGGCCAAGCAGCAAGTGGTGGTCGGCAAGATCCGCAGCAACAAGCTGGAAACCTGGGCCGCCCGCGAAGCCGATGGGCAATTGGACTGGCAAAAACTATTCGCCAGCCAGCCAGGCAAACCGGCCAAGGCACCGGAACCGGCCAGCGCACCGGCCACTGCCGACTCGCCAAAACCTGCACCGGCAGCGCCCAGCAAACCCTGGCAAGTGCTGCTCAAGGATGTGCAACTGCGCAACTACCAGGTGCACCTGGCTGACCGGCAGGCTAAACCGGTCGTCGCGCTGGAGCTGGGGCCGTTGAATGTCGATATGCAGAACTTCGATAGCCTCAACCAAAGCCCCTTCACCCTCAAGATCGACAGCGGCCTGGGCAAACAGGGCAAGATCCAGGCAACCGGCGAGGTCAACCTCAACCCCGTCAGTGCCAAGCTGAAAGTGAATACCCAGGACATCGACCTGCGGGTCGCCCAATCCTATATCAGCCCGTTTATTCGTCTGGAACTGCGTAGCGGCATGCTCGGCAGTAACCTGGATGTGAACCTCAAAAGCACAGACCCACTTAAGCTCCAGGTAACCGGCCGGGCCCAGGTGGACCAGTTGCACACCCTGGACACCCTCAAGACCCGTGACTTCCTCAAGTGGCAACGCCTGGTGCTGGAAGGCCTGAACTACCAGCATGGCGACAGCCTGTCGATCGACAAGGTCAACCTGCAGCAGCCGTATGCACGCTTCATGATCAACGATGACCGCACCACCAACGTGGACGACCTGTTGATTCCACAGCCAGCCGACAGCGGCGCCAAAGCGGCGGCCAAGCCTGCGGCCAGCCAAGATAAGCCCCTGGGTATCCATATCGGGCAGATTGCGATCAACGACGGCTCGGCCAACTTCGCCGACTTCAGCCTCACGCCCAACTTTGCGACCGCAATACAACAGCTCAACGGGCAGATCGGCACCATCGACAGTCGCCAGGCCAAACCGGCCAACGTCGACATCAAGGGCAAGGTGGACCGCTACGCGCCAGTGACCATCAAAGGCAGCGTGAACCCATTCGACCCCATGGCAGCGCTGGATATCGCCACCAGTTTCAAACGTGTCGAGCTGACCACCCTGACCCCCTACTCGGGCAAGTTCGCCGGTTTCCGTATCCGCAAGGGCCGTCTCAACCTCGACCTGCATTACGTGATCACCAAGGGCCAGTTGAAGGCCGAGAACAAAGTGGTGGTCGAGCAATTGCAGTTGGGTGAAAAGGTCGACAGCGCCGATGCCGTGGATTTGCCGATTCGCCTGGCGATTGCCTTGCTTAAAGACAGCGATGGCAAGATCTCCATCGAACTGCCCATCAGTGGCGACTTGAACAACCCGCAATTCAGCGTGATGCCGATCGTGTGGCAGACCCTGCGTAACCTGGTGGTGCGCGCGGCGAGTGCACCGTTCAAATTCATCGGCGGATTGATTACCGGTGGAGGTTCGGAAGACTTGGGTAACGTGTCGTTCGCCGCCGGCTCGAGTGAATTGAGCAAAGAGGCTGAGGGCGCATTGGACAATCTGGCCAAGGCGCTGAAGGAACGCCCAGCCCTGCGCCTGGAAATCGAAGGCACAGCGGCGGCCAGCAGTGACGGCCCCTTACTGGCCCAGGAGCGACTGGAACGTGAATACCAGTACAACTACTACAAGATGCTGCAGCGTCGCGGCGAGAAGGTTCCAGCCCAGGCCTCCCTGCTGGAGGTTCCGGAAAGCGAGAAAGCCCCGCTGCTCGAAGGTATCTATCGCACTCGCTTGAAACAGCAGCCCCCTGCGGAATGGAAAGACCTCAGCCGCGATGAGCGCACGGCGAAGCTGAAGGACGGCTTGATCAAGTTCTGGAGCGGCAGTGATGTATTGCTACGTCAGCTGGGCCAGGACCGGGCCAGCACCATCAAGGATTACCTGGTAGACAAAGGGCAACTGGAAGATGACCGGGTGTACTTCATCGACGCCAATCTGGGCCAGGCCGAGAAAGACGGTCGAGTGATCACACCAATGCATCTGGATGCCGAGTAACCCTCCACAATAGAACAGGCCCCGACACGAATGCCGGGGCCTGTAATGACCACTTCCTTGTGGCCGGTCGCATGAACACGTGAGGTGCATTGAGTGGATAACTGGCTCACTCGTTGCCGCCGCGCCTAGTTCAGGCGATGGGTTGAGCGTTACTCGGCTTTCAAGCCATCAGCCGATACTGCTTTAACGCCTTTGATTTTCTTGGTGATCGCAACAGCAGTGGCTTTCTGCGATTCAGTCACAGCAGTCGTCGAAGACAGGGAAACCACGCCTTTGTTGGTTTCGACTTTGATGTCTGTGCCAGGAATGCCTTTCTCAGTAACCAGGTCAGCCTTCACTTTGGTGGTGATCCAAGTGTCGCTGGTTGCGCCTTTGGCATCAGCGGCTGCGCCCTTGGTTTTGTCGATATTGTCTGCTTTGGTAGCGCCGCCGGCCAACAGGCCATCAGCCGAAACAGCAGTTACGCCTTTGATTTTCTTGGTGATCGCTACAGCGGTCGCTTTCTGAGAGTCAGAGATGGCAACGGTCGACGACAGGGAAACCACACCTTTGTTGGTCTCAACCTTGATGTCCGAACCTGGGATGCCTTTTTCGGTCAGCAGGTCAGCTTTAACTTTGGTGGTGATCCAGGTATCCGAGGTGGACTCCTTGGCCTTAGTCACTTCGCCAGCAGCCAGTGTCATCGGCGCTTGAGACGTTTGAGCGAAAGCAACGTTGGTCATAGCCAGTGTCAAAGCGGTAGCAGTAGCGAGAGCGAACTTCTTCATACGAGTAACTCCTGTTTTATTAAAAGTCTGCAGCGTGTGGACCTTGATGCTGCAGCGTTAACAGGGATATTGCAGGCACTGTGCCAAGTCGAAATCCAGATAAAAACCCTTTAAAAACAATGCATTAACAAATACCCATCTTTTCGGAATCGTGCAACTTGCATGAACCGCGTCGTGCCTGCGTGCAAGTTGCGGTTTTTTGGCTTGGATTAAACAACTGATTTTTCGGGCTTTTTCCGCCGCCATAAAAAAAGGACTCCGAAGAGTCCCTTTTTCAGCGTGAAACCTGCGGGTGATTAAACGCCCGAAGCCTTGGCTGCTGCTACATCCTTGATGGACAGCTTGATACGGCCGCGGTTGTCCACGTCCAGTACCAGCACTTCCACTTCCTGGCCTTCTTTCAGAATGTCGGTCACTTTCTCAACACGAGCGTCGCTCAGCATGGAGATGTGAACCAGACCGTCTTTGCCCGGCAGGATGTTGACGAATGCGCCGAAGTCGACGATGCGTTCAACTTTACCGACATAGATCTTGCCGATCTCGGCTTCCGCGGTGATGCCCAGAACGCGCTGACGCGCGGCCTCTGCAGCTTCCTTGGTTTCGCCGAAGATCTTGATCGAGCCGTCGTCTTCGATGTCGATCGAAGCCTTGGTCTCTTCACAGATCGCACGGATGGTCGCGCCGCCTTTACCGATAACATCACGGATTTTGTCGGTGTCGATTTTCATCGCGATCATGGTCGGAGCGTTTTCCGACAGCTCGGTACGGGACTGACCAATGATCTGGTTCATCTGACCGAGGATGTTCAGGCGCGCTTCCAGGGCTTGGCCCAGGGCGATCTCCATGATCTCTTCGGTGATGCCCTTGATCTTGATGTCCATCTGCAGCGCGGTAACACCTTTAGCGGTACCAGCGACTTTGAAGTCCATGTCGCCCAGGTGGTCTTCGTCCCCCAGGATGTCGGTCAGGATGGCGAACTTCTCGCCTTCTTTAACCAGGCCCATGGCGATACCGGCAACCGGTGCCTTCATCGGCACACCAGCGTCCATCAGCGCCAGGGAAGCACCGCAAACGGAAGCCATGGAGCTGGAACCGTTGGACTCGGTGATTTCCGACACCACACGGATGGTGTACGGGAACACGTCAGCAGCAGGCAGCATGGCCTGAACCGAACGGCGGGCCAGACGGCCGTGACCGATTTCGCGACGACCCGCACCGCCCATGCGACCACACTCGCCCACCGAGAACGGAGGGAAGTTGTAGTGCAGCATAAACGGGTCTTTTTTCTCGCCTTCCAGGGTGTCCAGCAGTTGTGCGTCACGGGCAGTACCCAGGGTCGCGACAACCAGCGCTTGGGTTTCACCACGAGTGAACAATGCCGAACCGTGAGTCTTCGGCAGAACGCCGACTTCGATGTTCAGCGGACGCACGGTGCGAGTGTCACGGCCGTCGATACGTGGCTTGCCGTTAACGATGTTCTCGCGAACGGTGCGGTATTCGATTTCACCGAATGCAGCCTTGACGTCGCTGGCGGAAGGCTGGCCTTCTTCGCCGGACAGCTTGGCAACAACCTGATCCTTCAGCTCACCCAGGCGAGCGTAACGGTCGGCCTTGATGGTGATGGTGTAGGCCTGGGAGATCGCTTCGCCGAACTCGGCACGGATAGCGCCCAGCAGTTCGGTGGCTTCCGGGGCAGCAGCCCAGGTCCAGGTTGGCTTGGCAGCTTCAGCGGCCAGTTCTTTAACGGCGTTGATCACGACCTGGAACTCGTCGTGAGCAAACAGTACCGCGCCCAGCATCTGGTCTTCGGTCAGCTCTTTGGCTTCCGATTCAACCATCAACACGGCTTCCGAAGTACCGGCAACGACCATGTCCAGGCTCGAAGCTTTCAGTTGCTCGTAAGTCGGGTTCAGCAGGTAGCCGGTGCTTTCGTGGAAGGCAACGCGGGCAGCGCCGATCGGACCATCGAAAGGAATACCGGAGATGGCCAGGGCAGCCGAAGTACCGATCATCGCTGCGATGTCCGGATCGGTTTTCTTGCTGGTGGAAACGACGGTGCAGACAACCTGCACTTCGTTCATGAAGCCTTCTGGGAACAGCGGACGGATCGGACGGTCGATCAGTCGGGAAGTCAGGGTTTCTTTCTCGGAAGGACGGCCTTCGCGCTTGAAGAAACCGCCAGGGATCTTACCGGCAGCGTAAGTCTTTTCCTGGTAGTGGACAGACAGAGGGAAGAAACCCTTGCCTGGATCGGCTTGCTTGGCACCTACAACGGTCACCAATACGGTGACGTCGTCGTCAACGGTAACCAGCACTGCGCCGGAAGCTTGACGGGCGATACGGCCTGTCTCGAGGGTAACGGTCGACTGACCGAACTGGAATTTTTTGATAACCGGGTTCACGGTGTCCTACCTTCTTTGTGGCTCTTGGGGAACTTGTCTTCTTACGAAATTCTTGGGCAATGTCGGGAGTCGGCCCAACTGTTGTCCAGGGGTAAAACGTGTATCCAGATAAAACTTGAGGCTGGGAGCCTGCCATGAGCCAGCGGGAATCCCACTGACACACGGCAGACAACCAACCTCTAGCGCAATCGCTGATTAGCGACGCAGACCCAGGCGACCGATCAGAGCCTGATAACGACCCAGATCCTTGCCTTTCAGGTAGTCCAGCAGCTTACGGCGCTGGTTTACCATGCGGATCAGACCACGACGGGAGTGGTGATCTTTACCGTTGGCCTTGAAGTGACCTTGCAGCTTGTTGATGTTGTGGGTCAGCAGTGCAACTTGCACTTCTGGCGAACCAGTGTCACCAACAGCTTGCTGATAGTCAGCTACGATTTGTGCTTTTTCTTGAACGTCGAGAGCCATGAGGCAATCCTTTTTTCAGGAAACTGCCTAAAGGGCAGTTTCAACAGGCCAGGGACAAATCCCTGTATCTAAAAATGAGTGTTGACCGTGCCTGTTAACAGCCACACTCGTTCGGTCATTCTGACCGAATCAGTCGACGCGGCGCGATGCGCCCGTCTTCGCTCACTTCACCGATACCGATAAAGCGACCGTTATGATCCTGTACTCGCACCATGCCAAATTTCGGGGCATCCGGGGCACGTACCGGCTGGCCATTGAGCCAATAGAACGCGCTGTGCTCCGAGAAGTGCAGCAATGGCCAATCAAGCAAACCGCTGTCCGATGGCATCAGGAAGCGATCAACCGCCTCGTTGCCGCCTTCGGCATGCACCGCCTCCAACTCTTCCAGCGTGACCGTTTGGGCCAGGCTGAAAGGTCCGGCCTGTGTGCGTCGCAGTTCTGCAACGTACGCGCCGCAACCGAGCTTCTCACCAATATCTTCCACCAGGGTCCGGATATAGGTGCCTTTGCTGCAGTCCACCGCCAAGCGGGCGGTGTCGCCTTCACAGGCGAGCAATTCCAAGCGCGCAATAGTAACAGAACGCGGTTCGCGCTCCACTACTTCGCCCGCACGTGCCAGCTTGTAAAGAGGCTGCCCATCCCGCTTGAGAGCCGAGTACATCGGCGGTATCTGACTGATTTGCCCGCGAAAAGCGGGTAAAACAGCTTCGATATCAGCACGACCAACGGTCACGTCGCGAACCTGCAGAACATCACCTTCGGCATCGGCCGTGGTAGTGGTCTTGCCCAGTTGCATCAGGGTTTCGTAACCCTTGTCGGAGTCGAGCAGGTATTGCGAGAACTTGGTGGCCTCGCCAAAGCACAACGGCAGCACGCCGGTGGCCAGGGGATCGAGGCTGCCCGTGTGCCCGGCCTTTTCGGCATTGAGCAGCCAGCGGACCTTCTGCAACGCGGCATTGGAGGTAAAGCCAATGGGCTTGTCGAGCAGAATGATGCCACTGACATTGCGACGGATACGTTTAACCTGAGCCACCGCTTACTCCTTGGCGTCTTCAGGTGTGGACGGGTGCTGATTATCTTCAGCCACTGCACGCTCGATCAGTGCCGACAGGTGCGCACCCCGCACGACGCTTTCGTCGTAGTGGAAGTGCAACTGAGGCACGCTGCGCAGCTTCATCTCACGGGCAAGCTGCATACGCAGGAAGCCGGCGGCAGCGTTGAGCACCTTGATGCTTTGCGCGATTTCTTCGCTGCTGTCCTGGCCCATCACGGTGATGAAGATCTTGGCGTGACCCACGTCACGGCTCACTTCAACGGCAGTGATAGTGACCAGGCCAACGCGCGGGTCTTTGACTTCGCGACGGATCAGTTGAGCCAGCTCGCGCTGCATCTGATCGCCGATACGTTGGGTACGGCTGTATTCTTTTGCCATGTCTTGTTACCTGTTACTGCCACACGGTGAAATCCGTGGGGTCTGAAAGCGGCAAACGCCCGGCCTGACAAAAGCCAGACCGGGCGTTGCGTTTAGAGTCCGGACGCGGCGCGGGGCATTTGCATGCCCACACGCGGCGTGGCCCTTGAAGTGCGCGAGTTAGAGGCTGCGAGCAACCTGAACCTTCTCGAAAACTTCGATCTTGTCGCCAACCTTGACGTCGTTATAGCTCTTGACGCCGATACCGCACTCCATGCCGGCACGTACTTCAGAAGCGTCATCCTTGAAGCGGCGCAGGGATTCCAGCTCGCCTTCGAAGATAACGATGTCTTCACGCAGTACACGGATTGGACGGTTACGGTAAACGGTGCCTTCGATAACCATACAGCCGGCGATCGCGCCAAATTTCGGCGAACGGAACACGTCACGTACTTCGGCAACACCCAGGATATTTTCCCGGACGTCGCTGCCAAGCATGCCGGTAAGGGCTTTCTTGACGTCTTCGATGATGTCGTAGATGACGTTGTAGTAACGCATGTCCAGGCCTTCCTGCTCGACGATCTTGCGAGCGCCAGCATCGGCACGCACGTTGAAGCCGAACAGTACAGCGTTGGAAGCCAGTGCCAGGTTAGCGTCGGACTCGGTGATACCACCAACACCGCCACCAACAACACGCACTTGCACTTCGTCGTTACCCAGGCCGTTCAAGGCGCCGTTCAACGCTTCGAGGGAACCACGAACGTCAGATTTGAGGACGATGTTAAGCGTCTTCTTCTCTTCCTGCCCCATGTTCTCGAAGATGTTTTCCAGCTTGCCGGCGTGAGCACGGGCCAACTTGACTTCGCGGAACTTGCCTTGACGGAACAGAGCCACTTCACGGGCTTTCTTCTCGTCGGCAACCACGCTCATCTCGTCGCCAGCATCCGGGGTACCGTCCAGGCCGAGAATCTCGACAGGGATGGCCGGACCAGCTTCCTTGATGGACTTGCCGTTCTCGTCAAGCATGGCACGTACACGGCCGTAGTTCGAACCGACCAGCACCATGTCGCCTTGGCGCAGGGTACCGTCTTGAACCAGGACGGTCGCAACCGGGCCACGGCCCTTGTCGAGGCGGGACTCAACCACGACACCGCGGCCAGGAGCCGATGGAGTAGCGGTCAGTTCCAGAACTTCGGCTTGCAACAGAACGGCTTCAAGCAATTCGTCAACGCCAGTACCCATCTTCGCGGAGACCGGTACGAACGGAGTGTCACCACCCCACTCTTCAGAAGTCACGCCGTGAACCGACAATTCGCTACGGATGCGATCGAGATCAGCGCCCGGCTTGTCGATTTTGTTCACTGCCACCACCAACGGTACGCCAGCTGCCTTGGCATGCTGAACGGCTTCGATGGTTTGTGGCATCACGCCGTCGTCCGCTGCGACCACCAGGATCACGATGTCGGTCGCCTTGGCACCACGGGCACGCATCGCGGTAAACGCGGCGTGACCTGGGGTGTCGAGGAACGTCACCATGCCGCGATCGGTTTCAACGTGGTAGGCGCCGATGTGCTGGGTAATACCGCCAGCCTCACCTGCTGCAACCTTGGCACGACGAATGTAGTCGAGCAGGGAAGTTTTACCGTGGTCAACGTGGCCCATTACGGTCACGACTGGTGCACGGGAAACGGCTTCACCTTCAAACTTCAGGGACTCGGCCAGGGAATCTTCCAGGGCTGTGTCGCTGACCAGGGTCACTTTGTGGCCCAGCTCTTCCGCAACCAATTGGGCAGTTTCCTGGTCCAGTACCTGGTTGATGGTGGCCGGGGTGCCCAGCTTGAACATGAACTTGATGATTTCAGCTGCCTTGACCGACATCTGCTGGGCGAGGTCGCCTACAGTGATGGTCTCGCCGATCTTCACTTCACGCACGACAGGGCCGGTTGGGCTCTGGAAACCGTGGGCGTTGCGTTTTTTCAGCTTGGCCTTGCCGCGACCACCACGACGGAAGCCATCGCTTTCTTCGTCGGTAGTCCGTGGCGCAACGCGTGGCGCAGGCGCTTTCTCTTTGACCGAGGCGCGATGCGGAGCGTTTTTGCGCTCGCCATCACCACCACCACCGCGACGATTGTTATCGTCGGCACGTGGCTTGTCCGGACGACGAGGTTCGTCGCGTTTACGAGCGTCAGCAGCAGGTGCTGGTGCAGCGGCAACCGGAGCGGCCTCACGCACAGCTTCTACAGGCGCAGCAGGGGCCGCGACTGCATCAGTGGCAGCAGGTTGCGCAGCAGCAGGCTGGCGACGCGCTTCTTCTTCGGCGCGACGCTTGGCTTCTTCTTCAGCCTTCTGGCGAGCAGCATTTTCTACTGCACGACGTTCTTCCAGTTCGCGTTTACGCTCGGCTTCGATTTCTTCCGGGCTGCGCTGCACGAAGACTTTCTTCTTGCGCACTTCAACGCTAATGCTCTTGCTACCAGCAACACGCAGGGTGCTGGTGGTTTTGCGCTGCAATGTAATCTTGCGCGGTTCTTCCACTTTCGCCTTGTGGCTGCTCTTCAAGTGAGTCAGCAAAGACTGCTTCTCACTATCGCTCACACCTTCATCGGCGGCGGTGTGCGGCAGACCTGCCTCACGCATCTGCTGCAACAGGCGCTCTACCGGTGTTTTGACCTCATCGGCCAGTTGTTTCACCGTGACTTGCGTCATGCACTTCTCTCCTCAGGCCGCGCCTAATTACTCGAACCAATGGGCTCGGGCGGCCATGATCAACTTGCCGGCACGATCATCGTCAATGCCGTCGATGTCGAGCAGATCGTCAATAGACTGCTCGGCCAGGTCTTCGCGGGTAATTACGCCGCGCACCGCCAGTTCCATCGCCAAATCCTTGTCCATACCCTCAAGCGAGAGCAGGTCTTCGGCCGGATGGGCGTCTGCCAGCTTTTCCTCAGTAGCGATGGCTTTAGTCAACAAACGATCCTTGGCCCGAGCGCGAAGCTCGTTGACGGTGTCTTCGTCAAAGCCGTCGATGTTGAGCATTTCTTCCAACGGTACGTAGGCAATCTCTTCCAGGCTGGTGAAGCCTTCATCTACCAGCACCTGCGCCAGATCTTCGTCGACTTCCAACTCGTCGATAAAGTTGCGCAGGATGTCACCGGTTTCAGCTTGCTGCTTAGCCTGGATGTCCGATTCGGTCATCACGTTCAGGGTCCAGCCGGTCAGTTGGCTGGCCAGACGCACGTTCTGACCACCACGACCAATGGCCTGAGCCAGATTGTCTGCGCCAACGGCGATGTCCATTGCATGGGCATCTTCGTCAACGATAATTGCCGCCACTTCAGCCGGCGACATGGCGTTGATCACGAACTGCGCCGGGTTATCGTCCCAAAGGACGATGTCCACACGCTCACCGCCCAATTCGCCCGACACTGCCTGGACGCGCGAACCGCGCATACCAATGCAAGCGCCCTGCGGGTCGATGCGTTTGTCCTTGGAGCGGACCGCGATCTTGGCGCGCGAACCCGGGTCCCGGGACGCAGCCATGACTTCGATCAGGCCTTCGGCGATTTCCGGCACTTCGATACGGAACAGTTCGATCAGCATTTCCGGCGCGGTACGCGACAGGATCAGCTGAGGGCCGCGGTTCTCGGTGCGGATTTCCTTGAGCAGCGCACGCAGACGCACGCCGACACGGAAGGTTTCGCGAGAGATGATGTCTTCACGGGCCAGCAACGCTTCGGCGTTGTTGCCCAGGTCGACGATCACGTTGTCGCGGGTAACTTTTTTCACAGTACCCGAGATGATTTCTCCCAGGCGCTCGCGATAGGCGTCAACGACTTGAGCGCGCTCGGCTTCGCGAACCTTCTGCACGATGACCTGCTTGGCGGTCTGTGCAGCAATACGGCCGAACTCGATCGATTCGATCTTTTCTTCGACAACATCACCCACCTTGGCACCAGGATGCGTTTCAGCAACCTTGCTTGGCCAGGTTTCAATGGCCGGATCATCAAGATCGGCTTCTTCGACGACCGTCCAGCGACGGAAAGTCTCATAGGCACCGGTGTGGCGGTTGATTTCCACACGCAGATCAACTTCGTCTTCAAAACGCTTTTTGGTAGCAGTGGCCAGGGCCAACTCCAGCGCTTCAAAAATCACGTTTGCCGGTACGCCCTTTTCATTGGATACCGACTCAACAACCAGCAGTACTTCTTTGCTCATCGTACGCCTCGCCTTTCGCAAGCCATTGGATCCGCGGGATCCGCGTCTCAGTCAAAACTGGGAATAATGTTGGCCTTGTCGATCATATCGATCGGCAACAGGAACTCATGGTCTTCTACCTGCACCACGACGTCCTGCTCTTCTACACCGCGCAGAAGGCCCTGAAAATTGCGTCGCCCTTCAAAGGGAGATCGCAGCTTGATCTTCACTTGTTCACCGGCAAATTTTGCAAACTGATCAATAGTGAACAGTGGGCGTTCCATGCCTGGCGAGGAAACTTCGAGGGTGTATTCAACGGCGATTGGATCTTCAACATCCAGGACACCGCTGATCTGACGACTGACAATGGCACAATCGTCCACCAGCACGCCGCCCTCTTTATCGATATAAACGCGCAACATTGAGTGGCGACCTTGAGCCGAAAACTCAATACCCCAGCATTCATAGCCTAGGGCCACGACCACCGGGGCCAGCAAGGCCTGCAACTCTTCTAGCTTGCTCGACACCTGAACCCCCTCGTGCATGTATGTGCATGCTGTGCAAAATAAAAAAATGGGCGAAACGCCCATCCTTGAAACGCCGTCGAACAGCGGCGTTGAAAGTGTCCAGCTAACAAAAAGCCCCTTAAAAGGGGCTCCGCTAAAACTGGTTGCGGGGGCCGGATTTGAACCGACGACCTTCGGGTTATGAGCCCGACGAGCTACCAGACTGCTCCACCCCGCGACAAAGCTGGGGCGGAAGTATACGACCGATCCCTTACAGGGTCAATGTAACCTTCCACCTACAAGAAAGCCCGCAACAGCGGGCTCTCCTGATAATTGGTACCGAGAAGGGGACTCGAACCCCTACACCCTATGGGCACAACCACCTCAAGGTTGCGTGTCTACCAATTCCACCACCTCGGCAATACAGCGTTTACAACCCTTCTTACTTCTGCTCTTGAGCTGGAGGTACGTCAGTCGCTGGAGTAGCCGACTTTTGCTCTTGAAGCACCGGGACATCATCAGAAGCCGGTTTTGCTTTTGGCACTTCCAACACTGCTGGGTTTGGGAGACCTACTTGAGTCAGCACATGAGCTTTCTCTTTAGCAAAGTAACCTAACCCTAAGCTGGTTATGAAGAAACCGGCGGCAAGTATAGCAGTAAACTTACTAAGAAAGGTAGAGGAACCTTGGCTTCCGAATACAGTATTTGAAGCACCTGCACCGAAAGACGCACCAGCATCCGCACCTTTACCCTGTTGCAACAAAACCAGGGCAACTACGCCCAGGGCAGCCAACAGATGAAAAACGACTACGACTGTTTCCAGCATTTTTTCAGTTTCCCGCGGCGCGACAAATCGCACCGAACTCATCTGCATTCAGGGAGGCTCCACCAATGAGCCCCCCATCGATATCCGGCATGCCGAACAGTTCGACCGCATTGGCCGCCTTCACGCTGCCGCCGTATAGAAGACGCACACCTTGTGCGACTTCAGAATTCTCTGCCGCCAACTGCGCGCGGATGGCTGCGTGCACATCCTGCGCCTGTTGCGGTGTAGCAGTCAGCCCGGTACCAATGGCCCAGACCGGCTCGTAAGCAATTACTGCCTTTGCAAATGCACCAACACCCAACTCTTCAATGATGCTGCCCAGCTGACGCGAGACAACCTCAAGAGTCTTACCCGACTCACGCTGCTCAAGGGTCTCCCCTATGCACAACACTGGAATCAGGCCACAAGCCTGTGCTGCCGCGAACTTGCGGTTGAGCGTTCCATCACGCTCACCCATCATCTGACGGCGCTCGGAGTGCCCGACAAGCACGTAGGAACAACCCGCATCGACCAACTGACTTGGTGCAGTTTCACCCGTCAGAGCACCTTGCATGGCTTCCACTGCAGAATTCTGCGCGCCGACCTGAATCGACTTACCTTTCAAGCCATCAACCACTTGGGTGATATGCAGGCAAGGCGGGAAAACCGCAACATCAACACCGCTAGGCAAGGCCAAGTGACGAAGGCCATTGATCAGCTCAGCGACACTGGCGCGGGTACCGTGCATCTTCCAGTTACCAGCTACCATAGTGCGACGCATGCTGTACCTCGTCGGTCAAAGTGGGCGCAGATGTTACCCAACCACATCATCACTGGCAAGCCGAATTCAGGCGCAAACTTCAGTTACCAGTTTTGCCAGGTCTTCGGCGTGCCCCCGAACCTGTGTTTCATCCTCGCCTTCGACCATAACGCGCACCAAAGGCTCCGTACCGGACTTGCGTAGCAATACGCGACCACGTCCCGCCATCGCCAGGGTCACGCGCTCGCAGGCCTCTTTGACAGCAGGGTGCTCGATCGGATTATCGCCACCGGCAAATCGCACATTGAGCAACACTTGCGGACATTTGCGCAGGGCTTGACGCGCCTGGGCAAGACTCTCGTCGCGTCGACGCAATGCCAGCAGCACTTGTAGCGCGGCAATAATGGCGTCGCCCGTAGTCGTGTGCTGGAAGCACACCACGTGCCCCGAGTTCTCGCCACCCACCTGCCAATTACGCTCCTGCAGTTCGGCGATCACATAACGGTCACCCACATTCGCACGAACAAACGGAACCCCCAGCTCGGCCAAGGCCAGCTCAAGCCCGAGATTACTCATCAGCGTGCCAACGACGCCGCCTTGCAGCTTGTTACGCTCATGCAGATCGCGAGCGATGATGAACAGCAGGTCATCGCCATCAACCACGGTACCGGTGTGATCAACCATCAGGACACGATCACCGTCGCCATCAAACGCGATACCCAGGTCGGCATGCTCAGCCAGAACGGCTGCCTGCAGTTGCTCCATATGGGTCGAGCCGCAGTTTTCATTGATGTTCAGCCCGTTAGGCTGAGCCGACAGCACGGTAACCTGCGCACCCAATTCCTTGAATACACTTGGCGCCACCTTGTAGGTCGCACCATGGGCGCAGTCGACAACAATCTTCAACCCCGCAAAATTGGTACTACTTGGCACACTGCTCTTGCAGAATTCGATATAACGGCCAGACGCGTCATTGATTCTCGACACCTTGCCCAGCTTACTGGATTCGACCACCGTCATCGGCGCATCCAGAAGCTCTTCGATCATCAACTCGATCTCGTCAGGCAGCTTGGTGCCCTGCCCCGAGAAAAACTTGATGCCATTATCGTCATGGGGATTGTGCGAAGCACTGATCACGATACCGGCTTCAGCGTGGAAAGTACGCGTCAGGTATGCGATCGCCGGAGTCGGCATCGGCCCCAGCAGCATAACGTCAGCACCGGCAGCGGACAGACCCGCCTCCAGTGCCGATTCAAACATATAACCCGAGATACGGGTGTCCTTGCCCACCAGGATGCGGCATGCGCCCATGCTACGGAACGCCATACCGGCCGCCCAACCCAGCTTGAGCATGAAATCAGGAGTAATCGGATATTCGCCGACCCGACCACGGATACCGTCGGTGCCAAAGTATTTTTTAGTCATAAGTGCTCCATCATTCTTATTCGGCTGATTCTACAGCGGCGATCATTCGCACCACATCGACGGTCTCGGCGACATCATGCACGCGCAAGATACGCGCGCCCTTGGTTACCGCAAGCGCCGCAAGTGCAAGGCCACCGTACAACCGCTCACCCACCGGACGATTCAAGGCGAGCCCTATCATGCTCTTGCGCGAAACCCCAACCAACAGGGGCCGACCAAGGGCATGCAAAGCTTCCATATGCTTGAACAGGCTTAAATTGTGCTGCAAGGTCTTGGCGAACCCGAACCCGGGATCAAGGATGATCTTCTCAGGCGGGATGCCAACAGTGGCGCACTGGGCGATCCGTGCAGCAAGGAACCCACTCACTTCACCCACCAGGTCGTCATAGTGAGGGCAGTCCTGCATGTTGCCGGGCTCGCCCAACATATGCATCAGGCACACTGGAAGGCCGGACGCCGCCGCCGCATCCAAGGCACCGTCACGCTGCAGCGAACGCACGTCATTGATGAGTCCCGCACCCAGGCGCGCTGCCTCACGCATCACCGCTGGCGTGGATGTATCAACCGATATGATGACATCCAGTTCACGAGCAATGCGCTCGACAACCGGCGCCACGCGCTCCAGTTCCTCCAACGGAGAAACAAAGCGAGCGCCAGGCCGAGTGGACTCACCACCGACATCAATCAGGGTCGCTCCTGCAGCCACCATCGACTCAGCATGACGCAACGCTGCGTCCAGCTGGCTGAAGCGGCCGCCGTCAGAAAAGGAATCAGGGGTGACATTAAGAATGCCCATGACATGTGTCTGGGCCAAATCAAGAACCCGGTTGCCGCAAGGCAACCGGGTAGAGGACAACGCAAAAGTCATTTCAAACCTTAGTGGTCAGCTGCGGGGCCGCCGATCGGGGTTTCAGGGCGTTCATTCTGCACCACTGGCGGAGTACCCGAGGTACCTGAACCACCTTCCCAATCGCGAGGCTCACGCGGTGTACGGCCAGCCATGATGTCGTCGATCTGATCGGCATCGATGGTTTCGTACTTCATCAGCGCATCAGCCATCGCATCCAATTTGTCGCGATTGTCGGTCAGGATCTGCTTGGCCGTACCGTAGCACTGGTCAATGATGCTGCGCACTTCGGAGTCGATCAGCTTGGCTGTCTCACCAGAGAAGCTGGCGCTCTGACCGCCACCACCACGACCCAGGAATACTTCACCCTCTTCCTCGGCATACATCAACGGACCGAGTTTTTCCGACAACCCCCACTTGGTCACCATGTTCCGTGCAATCTGGCTGGCACGCATGATGTCGTTGGAGGCACCGGTGGTCACCCCGTCGAAGCCCAAGGTCATCTCTTCAGCGATACGACCGCCGTACAGCGAACAGATCTGGCTGATCAGCGCACGCTTGGAGAGGCTGTAGCGATCCTCCTCCGGCAGGAACATGGTGACACCCAGCGCCCGACCACGAGGAATGATCGAAACTTTATAGACAGGGTCATGCTCAGGCACCACACGCCCTACAATGGCGTGGCCAGCTTCGTGATAAGCGGTGTTTTGCTTCTCTTTCTCGGACATGACCATGGATTTGCGCTCAGCGCCCATCATGATCTTGTCTTTCGCCAGCTCGAATTCTTTCATTTCAACGATGCGCTTGCCGGTACGGGCCGCAAACAGCGAAGCCTCGTTTACCAAGTTGGCCAGGTCAGCACCCGAGAAACCTGGGGTACCACGGGCGATCACGGCCGGAGCCACGTCGTCACCCATCGGCACTTTACGCATGTGGACTTTCAGGATCTGTTCGCGACCACGGATATCCGGCAAGCCAACCACCACCTGGCGGTCGAAACGACCTGGACGCAGCAGCGCAGGGTCCAGCACGTCCGGACGGTTGGTCGCGGCGATTACGATGATGCCATCGTTCATCTCGAAACCATCCATCTCAACCAGCAACTGGTTGAGGGTCTGCTCACGCTCATCATGACCGCCGCCCATGCCAGCGCCACGATGACGACCTACGGCATCGATTTCGTCGATGAAAATGATGCACGGTGCGTGCTTCTTGGCCTGCTCGAACATATCGCGAACACGGCTGGCACCGACGCCGACAAACATCTCGACGAAGTCAGAACCGGAAATGGTGAAGAATGGCACTTTGGCTTCACCGGCAATCGCCTTGGCGAGCAAGGTTTTACCGGTACCTGGAGGACCAACCATCAGCACCCCGCGAGGAATACGGCCGCCCAGGCGCTGGAACTTGCCTGGGTCGCGCAGGAACTCTACAAGTTCACCGACTTCTTCCTTGGCTTCGTCGCAACCAGCAACGTCAGCCAGGGTGGTTTTCACCTGGTCTTCGGAGAGCAGGCGCGCCTTGCTCTTGCCGAAGCTCATCGGCCCGCCCTTGCCTCCCGCACCACCTTGCATCTGGCGCATGAAAAACATGAACACGGCGATAATCACCAGGATCGGGAAGCTGGCGACCAGCAACTGGGTCCAGATGCTCTGCTGCTCAGGCTGCTTGCCTTCAACAACCACGTGGTTATCCACCAGGTCGCCGATCAAACCGTTGTCCTGAATTGCCGGACGAATGGTCTTGAAGCTGTCGCCATCGTTGCGTTTGCCGGTGATCACGTAGCCATCAACCGCTACGCGCTCGACCTTGCCATCCTTAACTTGCTGGATGAAGTCGGAATAGTTGAGGGTCTGCGGCTCGTTAGGGCTGGAGAAGTTGTTCATCACCGTCACGAGGACAGCCGCGATGATCAACCACAGGATCAGATTCTTTGCCATATCGTTCAATTAACTACCCTCTGAAGCAAGCTCCGCTACTGGCGCGCGCTTCGCATGATATTCACCGGCCTAACTTACTACATTACCTACAACTCTGGCAGGCGCCGTCTGTAACCCTTTGTGAAACTTTGACTACACAATATTCGTAAAGCTTCGTGACGAAAGCGATATAAAAAAACCTATCGCCCTCCTCGAATTCCTCAAAAACGCTCTTCACTCGCCGCGCCTTCGACACCACGGAAGCCGCGGCACAGCAAGTATTGCTCTCTGGACCTGTCTCGGGAAGAGTCAGGCTTACGCGTCTGCACCTTGTCGAACAACTTGCGGATGTTCTTGTGGTACTCGTCAAAACCTTCTCCCTGGAACACCTTCACCAGGAAATCGCCACCAGGACGCAACACCCGACCCGCCAGATCCAGCGCCAATTCGCAAAGGAACATGGCCCGCGGCATATCAACGGCCGGTAATCCACTCATATTGGGGGCCATGTCGGAAATCACAAGGTCTACCTGCGAATTTCCCACAGCCTCGAGGATCTGGGCGAGCACGGTGTCCTGGGTAAAGTCGCCATGAACGAAGGTCACGTCCGGGATGCTGTCCATTTCGAGGATGTCGGAAGCGATCAGGCGACCTTGACCACCAATCAGACGACTGGTCACCTGGGACCACCCACCAGGGGCCGCACCAAGATCGATAACGCTCATGCCTGGACGAATCAACTTGTCCTTGTCCTGGATCTCCAACAGCTTGTAGCTGGCCCGGGAACGATAGCCATCCTTTTGCGCCTTTTTGACGTAAGGATCGTTGAAATGCTCTTGCAGCCACTTAAGGCTAGTTTTGGAACGGGCCACGGGCCACCTCGAAAATAAAACGGGTCGTGATTAACTGGGCGGTCCCGGACTCGCTCGGGTAAACTGGCCGCCGCTTTTTACAAGATCAGACGCAGGGGTCAGATTATGCCGCTCACTCAAGAGCAGAAGAAACAGTACAAATCCATTGGCCACCATCTGAAACCAGTTTTGATTGTGGCAGACAACGGTTTGACTGAAGGTGTGTTAGCCGAACTTGAACGCGCACTGGGCGATCACGAACTGATCAAGATCAAGGTCAACATCCTTGACCGCGAAGCGCGCCTAGCCGCCATTGCAGAACTGTGCAAGGTGGGCAAGGCGGACCTGGTTCAGGTCATCGGCAAGATGGCGCTGCTGTATCGCAAGAACTTCAGCGTCAACAAGCAACTGTCGAACGTTCATCGCTTCAAATGACAACAAGGGTCACGGGCGCGCCTCGCGCGCCCCGCCACTCCACCCGGGCGCCGGCTGCATGACCAGCACCAGGCCGGAAAACCCTAGCACAAGATAGCTGAATAACTGCCAGCGCAACGCTTCCGGCAGCCATACATGCACCACGCAAAACATCGCGCATGCATACAGCGCCATCAACAGCAGTTGCCCGCGAATATCCCGCCACAAACTCCCCAAGCCTTCGGCCTTGATCAGCACCAGTGCCTGAAGCGTCACGCACGCCGCTGCGAAACTCACCAGCAACGCGCTCAACAATCCATCGATTTCATCGATCAGCAACGGCGCCAGACCAATCAGGCCCAGCGCCGGTACCACGCCAATGTGCAACAGCCACAGGCCACCCACCCAAAGCATCTGGGCAAGCTGCCAAAGCATAGCGCCCGCACGAAGCGGGCGCCGCCTTTCAGATATGGCGGACTTCAACAATCTCGTACTCGATCACGCCGCCAGGCGTCTTGACCGCCACCACATCACCCTCTTCCTTGGCAATCAAGGCGCGAGCCAGTGGAGAACCAACGGAGATCTTGCCGAGTTTGAAGTCAGCTTCGTCCTCACCCACGATGTGGTAGACCACGCTTTCGTCAGTCTCGACGTTAGCGATTTCCACTGTTGTGCCGAAAATCACTTTGCCGGTATGCGGGATGGTCGTGACGTCAATGATCACCGCATTCTGCATACGGCCTTCGATGTCACGGATCCGCGCCTCGACCATACCCTGCTGCTCACGAGCAGCGTGGTATTCGGCGTTTTCCTTCAAGTCACCCAGCTCGCGGGCCGTACCGATGTCCTGGCTCAGCTTTGGACGTACGACCTTGGTCAGATGGGCGTGCTCCTCTTCCAAGGCCTTCGCGCCTTGGACGGTCATTGGGTATTTGGTCATGCCTTCAATCCTGCGTGTAGATCCTGCAAGCGACGCACGGTCTTTTCCGGACCGAACTTGAGCGCTTCGCAGATAGCTTCGCCAGCAGCAATGGTAGTGGTGCAGTAGATCTTATGCTGCAAGGCGTTACGACGAATGGAGTAAGAGTCCGCAATCGACTGGCGACCTTCGGTGGTGTTGATGATCAGGGTGACTTCGTCATTCTTGATCATGTCGACCACGTGCGGACGGCCTTCCGTCACCTTGTTCACGCGACGCACTTTCAGGCCGGCAGCTTCGATCAGCTTGGCGGTCCCGGCGGTGGCCACGATTTCGAACCCCAAGTTGATCAGATCACGGGCCACGCCTGCAACCAGTGGCTTGTCATCATCACGCACGCTGATGAAAGCAGTACCGCCGGTTGGCAACACTTCGCTGGCGCCCATTTGAGCCTTGGCGAAAGCTTCGCCGAAGGTATCGCCCACACCCATCACTTCACCGGTGGACTTCATCTCTGGGCCCAGGATCGGGTCCACGCCAGGGAATTTGGCGAATGGGAACACCGCCTCTTTCACGCTGTAGAAGTTCGGAATGATTTCCTTGGTGAACCCGATTTCCTTCAGGGTCTTACCTGCCATCACACGCGCAGCGATCATGGCCAGGGACACGCCGATGCACTTGGACACAAACGGCACGGTACGCGAGGCACGCGGGTTGACTTCGATGACGTAGATGTCTTCGCCCTGCAGCGCCAACTGTACGTTCATCAGGCCGACCACGCCCAACTCCAGGGCCATTTTCTTGACCTGTTCGCGCATCTCGTCCTGGATGTGCGCTGGCAACGAGTAAGGCGGCAGCGAGCATGCGGAGTCACCGGAGTGAACGCCCGCCTGCTCGATGTGCTGCATGATTGCGCCGATGACCACGTCGGTACCGTCGCAAACAGCATCCACGTCCATCTCGATGGCGCAGTTGAGGAAGTGATCCAGCAGCACCGGGCTGTCGTTGGATACTTTCACCGCATCACGCAGGTAACGCTTGAGTTCTTCTTCTTCGTAGACGATTTCCATCGCACGGCCGCCCAGCACGTAGGAAGGACGCACCACCAGCGGGTAGCCGATCTTGCTGGCTGCACGGATGGCTTCGTCTTCGCTGCGCACAGTGGCGTTTGGCGGCTGACGCAGGTTCAGGCGCTCAACCATTTGCTGGAAGCGCTCGCGGTCTTCGGCACGGTCGATAGCGTCCGGGCTGGTGCCGATGATCGGCACGCCGGCAGCTTCAAGGGCACGTGCCAGTTTCAGCGGGGTTTGGCCGCCGTACTGGACGATCACGCCTTTTGGCTTCTCGACGCGCACGATTTCCAACACGTCTTCCAGGGTCACTGGCTCGAAGTACAGACGATCGGAGGTGTCGTAGTCAGTGGAAACAGTTTCCGGGTTGCAGTTGACCATGATGGTCTCGTACCCGTCTTCGCGCAGGGCGAGAGCGGCGTGTACGCAGCAGTAGTCGAACTCGATACCTTGGCCGATACGGTTTGGACCGCCGCCCAAGATCATGATCTTGTCGCGACCCGACGGCGCCGCTTCGCACTCTTCCTCGTAAGTGGAGTACAGGTAGGCAGTGTCGGTGGAGAACTCGGCCGCGCAGGTGTCAACGCGCTTGTAGACCGGGAAGATTTCCAGTTTGTGGCGGTACGTGCGCAGGTTTTTCTCAGTCACACCCAGCAGCTTGGCCAGGCGCTGGTCGGAGAAGCCCTTGCGCTTGAGGCGGAACATCATGTCGCGATCGATGCTGGCCAGGCCCAGGGTCTTGACCTTCTCTTCTTCCTTGATCAAGTCTTCGATCTGCACCAGGAACCACGGGTCGATCATGTTCATGCCGAAGATGTCTTCGACGGTCATGCCGGCGCGGAAGGCGTCAGCGACGTACCAGATACGCTCGGCCCCAGGCACAGTCAGCTCGCGCTTGAGCACACTCATGCTTTCCGGGTTGCTCAGGTCAAGTTTTTCGTCCAGGCCGCAAACACCCACTTCCAGGCCACGAAGGGCTTTCTGCAGGGATTCCTGGAAGGTCCGGCCGATGGCCATGACTTCACCCACCGACTTCATCTGGGTGGTCAGGCGCGCGTCAGCCTTGGCGAATTTCTCGAAGGCAAAACGTGGCAGCTTGGTCACGACGTAGTCGATGGACGGCTCGAAGGACGCCGGGGTCTTGCCGCCGGTGATGTCGTTCGACAGTTCGTCCAGGGTGTAACCCACGGCCAGTTTGGCCGCGACCTTGGCGATCGGGAAACCGGTAGCCTTCGAGGCCAGGGCCGACGAACGGGACACACGCGGGTTCATTTCGATAACGACCATGCGACCGGTGGTCGGGCAGATGCCGAACTGCACGTTAGAACCGCCAGTCTCCACACCGATCTCACGCAGCACCGCCAGGGACGCGTTACGCAGGATCTGGTATTCCTTGTCGGTCAGGGTCTGTGCTGGAGCCACGGTGATCGAGTCACCGGTGTGCACGCCCATCGGGTCGAAGTTTTCGATGGAGCAGACGATGATGCAGTTGTCCTTCTTATCGCGGACAACCTCCATCTCATATTCTTTCCAGCCGATCAGGGATTCGTCGATCAGCAGCTCTTTGGTCGGAGACAGGTCCAGGCCACGGGCGCAGATTTCTTCGAACTCTTCACGGTTGTAAGCGATACCGCCGCCGGTGCCGCCCATGGTGAAGGAAGGACGGATGATGCACGGAAAGCCCAGGGTCTCGAGGACCGCGTTAGCTTCTTCCATGCTGTGAGCGATACCGGAACGTGGGCACGCCAGGCCGATGGACTTCATGGCCTTGTCGAAGCGGGAACGGTCTTCAGCCTTGTCGATAGTGTCGGCATTGGCACCGATCATCTCTACGCCGAATTTCTCCAGGACGCCTTCGCGTTCCAAGTCCAGGGCGCAGTTCAGGGCGGTCTGGCCGCCCATGGTTGGCAACAGTGCGTCCGGACGCTCTTTCTCGATGATCTTGGCAACGGTCTGCCACTTGATCGGCTCGATGTAGGTGGCGTCGGCCATGGCCGGGTCAGTCATGATAGTGGCTGGGTTGGAGTTCACCAGGATGACGCGGTAGCCCTCCTCGCGCAGCGCCTTACAGGCCTGGGCGCCGGAGTAGTCGAATTCGCAGGCCTGGCCGATTACGATCGGGCCAGCGCCGAGAATCAGGATGCTTTTTATGTCAGTACGTTTTGGCATGGGTTTGTCACTCAAATCCGCAGGTCAGTCGGCAAGCCGTCTTGAACAATCCTTGAAGAGCCTGCGGGGGCCACCGACATTCGGGGCCGCCCGCAAGCCACTCAGTCAGCGTCGCTTGGCCATCTCATTGATGAAACGGTCGAACAGCGGCGCTACGTCGTTCGGGCCCGGGCTCGCTTCAGGGTGGCCCTGGAAGCTGAACGCACTCTTGTCGGTGCGCTCGATGCCTTGCAGGGAGCCGTCGAACAGCGACTTGTGAATCGCGCGGACATTACCCGGCAAAGTCGCTTCGTCCACCGCGAAACCGTGGTTCTGGCTGGTGATCATCACAACGCCAGTATCCAGGTCTTGCACAGGGTGGTTGGCGCCGTGATGGCCATGCCCCATTTTCAAGGTCTTGGCGCCAGAGGCCAGGGCCAGCAGTTGATGCCCCAGGCAGATACCGAACACCGGAATGTCGGTCTCCAGAACGTCCTTGATGGCCTTGATGGCATAGTCGCATGGCTCAGGGTCACCGGGGCCGTTGGACAGGAACACACCATCCGGTTGCAGGGCCAGCACGTCACTGGCTGGGGTTTGCGCCGGCACCACGGTCACGCGGCAACCACGCTCGACCAGCATGCGCAGGATGTTGTACTTGATGCCGTAGTCATAGGCGACCACGTGATACGACAGATCAGCCGCGTCGATGGTCGCGTGGCTGTCGGTCTTCAAGTCCCAGACAGTGGAGCGCCACTCGTACTGTTCCTTGGTGCTGACGACTTTCGCCAGGTCCATGCCCTTGAGGCCAGGGAAACCTTGCGCTGCGGCGATCGCTGCTTCTTCGGAAATATTGTCACCGGCCATGATGCAGCCGTTCTGCGAACCTTTTTCACGCAGGATGCGTGTCAGACGGCGCGTATCGATACCGGCGATCGCCACAACATTGTTGGCTTTCAGGTAATCGGATAGCGACATCGTATTACGCCAGTTGCTCGCAACCAGAGGCAGGTCACGAATCACCAGGCCCGCCGACCAGACACGATCAGACTCGACGTCTTCCGGTGTAGTACCGGTGTTGCCGATGTGCGGATAGGTCAGGGTCACGATCTGTTGGGCGTAGGAAGGATCGGTAAGGATTTCCTGATAGCCGGTCATGGCAGTGTTAAACACTACCTCTCCAACGGTTTGACCGTCGGCTCCAATGGCTTCGCCGCGAAAAATGCTGCCATCAGCAAGGGCGAGTATGGCTGGCTTAGTCAAGAAGACCTCCCGTAAATAAAGCCTGAAAGGGCGATCGCAGGTTGTAAAAAAGCGGAGTGACGTATGGACACGTCACCCCGCTTCTTCACTGAATTATTCTGCGCGCTTTTAGTGGACACACTAAAGCTGTAGCTTACAGAAAAAGGCTTTTTTGGTCCACCGCTAATGAGCCTTAAAGGCAGGAGAATGCGACAGGACGTCGCTTAGCGGGTAAAACGGGGCCTCAGGATAATCCTGAAGCCCCGTTTTAGCTATCGATTAGTGCAGATCCAGCACATCGCGCATGTCGTAAAGCCCCGGCTCGCGACCGTCCAACCAGAGCGCAGCACGTACCGCCCCCTTGGCAAACGTCATGCGACTGGACGCCTTATGCGTGATTTCAAGGCGCTCGCCTTCGGATGCGAACAACACAGTGTGATCGCCAACTACATCACCACCGCGAACGGTAGCGAAGCCGATGGTGTCACGCGCACGCTCGCCGGTATGACCTTCACGGCCGTATACCGCCACTTTCGACAGGTCGCGACCTAACGCATCGGCAATAGCCTCCCCCATACGCAACGCGGTGCCCGAGGGCGCATCGATCTTGTGCCGGTGATGGGTCTCGATGATTTCGATATCCGCCTCATCCCCCAGCACGCGAGCTGCGAGATCAAGCAGCTTGAGCGAAAGGTTCACACCCACACTGAAGTTAGCGGCAAACACGATCGGAATATCCTTGCCCGCCGCCACCAGCAACTGCTTCTGCTCCGCACTCAAGCCCGTCGTACCGATCACCATGGCCTTGCCTGCCTTGCGACAGAACGCCAGGTTCTTCAGCATCACGTCCGGCAGGGTGAAGTCGATCAGTACGTCGAACTCATCAGCCACCTGCTCCAGATTGCCGGACAACGACACACCAATGCGCCCCAACGAGGCCAATTCACCCGCATCCGCACCAATCAGCGTGCTGCCAGGGCGAACGATCGCCGCCGTCAACCCGGAGGCCGGCGATCGCTGCTGCACCGCCTCGACCAGCGTCTTGCCCATGCGCCCGGCAGCGCCCATTACGGCTATACGTCGCATACTCAACTCCTTACAGGTCGCCGAAGAAGCGCTTCACGCCATCGAAGAAGCCCGTGGTCTTCGGCGAATGGGAGTCATCACCTTCCAACGAACTGCGAAACTCTTCCAGCAACTCTCGCTGACGACGACCCAGGTTGACCGGAGTTTCCACCGCCACACGGCACATCAAGTCACCGGCACCACCACCACGCACCGGCGCAACGCCCTTGCCACGGATACGGAACTGCTTACCGGTCTGCGTCCCCTCAGGAATCTTGAGCTTGACCCGACCATCCAGCGTCGGAATCTCCAACTCACCGCCCAGGGCTGCATCGACAAAGCTGATCGGCACTTCGCAGAACAGGTGCTTGCCGTCGCGCTGGAAGATCGAGTGCTCGCGCACATTGATCACCACATACAGGTCGCCCGTCGGACCACCCTGCGTCCCCGCCTCGCCTTCGCCCGACAGACGAATGCGATCGCCGGTATCCACGCCTGCAGGCACCTTCACCGACAGCGTCTTGTACTCTTCGACGCGGCCTTCGCCGTGACAGGAGTCGCACGGATCGGAAATGATCTTGCCCTGCCCATGGCAACGCGGGCAGGTCTGCTGCACCGAGAAGAAGCCCTGCTGCATGCGCACCTGACCGATACCGCCACAGGTCGGGCAGGTGATCGGCGAGGAGCCTTTCTTAGCCCCCGAACCGTCGCACGGCTTGCAGTTGACCAGCGTCGGCACGCGGATATTGACGCTGGTGCCGCGCACGGCTTCTTCCAGGTTCAGCTCCAGGGTGTAGCGCAGGTCGCTGCCCCGCTGGGCACCACCCCGCTGGCCACCGCGGCCGCCGCCGAAGAAGTCACTGAACACATCGCCGAAAATATCGGAGAAGTTCTGACCGCCGAAGCCGGCTCCGCCGCCACCCATGCTCGGGTCGACGCCGGCGTGACCATACTGGTCGTAGGCCGCACGCTTGTTGGGATCACACAGGCATTCGTAGGCCTCGTTGGCCTCTTTGAACATTTCTTCGGATTCTTTGTTATCCGGATTACGGTCCGGGTGGTGCTTCATCGCCAGGCGACGGTAAGCCTTTTTCAGGTCCGCCTCGCTGGAGCCACGCTCCACACCCAATACTTCGTAATAGTCACGCTTTGCCATAAGTCTTTGCACTCTTAAGGACGTTCGGCCAGACCCTCCTGAGCCCTGCCAAACTCGTTGAGCCCCAATACAGGCCCGGACCCAACTCACGTCAATTCAGCGATCCTGGTCATAACTGCTTTCAGCCAGGGACCCGGCCAAAAACGCGGTGACTGTCGCCCAGGAAGCAGGAGCATTCCCGATCACACCGCCAGCATCCGAACGTTGTCGCATGCTGTAAAAATTCGCATACCCCAGACACACCAACGCGGGAGCAAGCTCCCGCGCGGCGACATCCTACCAGTCACCGCTTGATAGCGGTCAACCGGCCAAGCAGATTACTTCTGCTCTTTGACTTCTTCGAACTCGGCATCGACAACGTCGTCGTGCTTGGCTTCAGGCTCTGCGTGTTGCGCAGCGCCTTCAGCTGGCTGGCCTTGCTCGGCGTACATTTTCTGGGCAACTGGCGCGGAAACTTTCGACAGTTCCTCAACCTTGGCTTCAATGGCAGCCTTGTCGTCACCTTTAACGGCGGCTTCCAGGGCAACCACGGCAGCTTCGATCGCAGCCTTCTCTTCGGCAGTTACTTTATCGCCAGCATCAGCGACCATTTTGCGTGTCGAGTGAACCAGGGCATCACCCTGGTTACGCGCAGCGGCCAGCTCTTCGAACTTGCGATCTTCTTCGGAGTTGGCTTCAGCATCGCGAATCATCTGCTGAATTTCTTCCTCGGACAGGCCGGAGTTGGCCTTGATCACGATCGATTGAGTCTTGCCGGTGGCCTTGTCCTTGGCGCCTACGTGCAGAATGCCGTTGGCGTCGATGTCGAAGGTCACTTCGATTTGTGGCACGCCACGTGGTGCTGGTGGAATCTCGGCCAGGTCGAACTTGCCCAGGGACTTGTTCTGCGCAGCCTGCTTACGCTCACCTTGCAACACATGGATGGTCACGGCGCCCTGGTTGTCATCGGCAGTCGAGAACACTTGCGATTTCTTGGTAGGAATCGTGGTGTTTTTCTCGATCAGCGCCGTCATCACGCCACCCATGGTTTCAATACCCAGGGTCAGCGGGCTCACGTCCAGCAGCAGCACGTCTTTCACGTCACCGGCCAATACCGCACCTTGGATCGCAGCACCCATGGCAACCGCTTCGTCCGGGTTCACGTCTTTACGTGCTTCCTTGCCGAAGAACTCGGTAACCAGCTTCTGAACCAGTGGCATACGGGTCTGACCGCCAACCAGGATCACGTCGTTGATCGCGCCAACGTCGATACCAGAGTCTTTCAGCGCGATACGGCAAGGCTCGATGGTGCGCTGAACCAGGTCTTCAACCAGCGCTTCCAGCTTGGCGCGCGAGATCTTCACGTTCAAGTGCTTAGGACCGGTAGCATCTGCAGTAATGTACGGCAGGTTAACGTCGGTCGACTGAGCGGAAGACAGCTCGATCTTGGCTTTCTCAGCGGCTTCTTTCAGGCGCTGCATGGCCAGCGGGTCACCCTTAAGGTTCATGCCGCTTTCTTTCTTGAATTCGTCAACGAGGTAGTCGATCAGACGAATGTCAAAGTCTTCACCACCGAGGAAGGTGTCACCATTGGTGGCCAACACTTCGAACTGGTGCTCGCCGTCAACTTCAGCGATCTCGATAACGGAAACGTCGAAGGTACCGCCACCCAGGTCATAAACGATGACGGTGTGATCGCCCTTGGCCTTATCCATGCCGTAAGCCAGTGCAGCGGCAGTGGGTTCGTTGATGATACGTTTAACGTCCAGGCCCGCGATGCGGCCGGCATCCTTGGTCGCCTGGCGCTGGCTGTCGTTGAAGTAGGCCGGAACGGTGATCACCGCTTCGGTCACCGCTTCACCGAGGTAGTCTTCGGCAGTTTTCTTCATCTTTTTCAAGATTTCAGCCGAGATTTGCGGCGGCGACATTTTCTGGCCGTTTACTTCAACCCAGGCGTCACCGTTATCGGCCTTGGCGATTTTGTAAGGGACCATCTTAATGTCTTTCTGTACGACTTCTTCTTCGAACTTACGACCGATCAGACGCTTCACCGCGTACAGGGTGTTATGCGGATTGGTCACAGCCTGACGTTTGGCCGACTGACCAACGAGGATTTCACCGTCGTTGGCGTAAGCAATGATCGACGGCGTGGTACGCGCGCCTTCGGCGTTTTCGATAACTTTTGCAACGCCGTTTTCCAGCACAGAGACGCAGGAGTTGGTGGTCCCCAGGTCGATACCGATAATTTTGCCCATGATTTACTCTCCCGAAACTTGAATTTGGATGCCGCAGCAGTGGTAGCTAACTGCGGTAGCACTTAATCGCTTGACTTATAGATGGGGGCCTTACGGCAAATTTCAAGCCTGCTCATCAATAGAAGGTGCAACAGGTGCTGGCGCCTTGCTCACCACCACCATTGCCGGGCGCAACAGGCGACCATTGAGCTGGTAACCCTTCTGGAACACTTTCAACACGCTGTTAGGCTCCAGGTCATGGCTTTCCTGCATGGCCATGGCTTGGTGATGCTCGGCGCTGAACGGCTCGCCGCCTTGTGGATCGATAGCTTCCAACTGATAACGCTTCAGGGTGTCCTGGAACATTTTCAGGGTCAGCTCAATCCCTTCGCGCATCGGACGGATGTTTTCGTCATCCGGGTTAGACAACTCCAGCCCACGCTCCAGGCTGTCGATGATCGGCAACAGATCACCGGCGAATTTTTCCAGCGCAAATTTATGAGCCTTCTCCACGTCCTGCTCGGCACGACGGCGGACGTTCTGCAGATCGGCGGCAACACGCAAAGACTGATCCTGCGCAGCGGCCAATTGCTCTTCGAGCACTTGTACACGGGTCGCCAGCTCATCACCGGCCGCCGGATTGGCGTCTGGAGTTTGCGTATCCTGCGTCTGTTCGTCAGCCATAGATTTCTCCTTTCAAAATCATGCGCGAACTCAACTCGCGCTTCTGTTCCGGTATATGGGGCCACAATTTCCAGGTTCAAGGGCGCAAGCCTTACCAAAAGTCTTTCAATTGCTCCAGATCAACTCCTGCACGCTCATTCCCCATCGCACTAAAAAAATCCCACATTCAAGCAAATCGAGCTAAGCGTCAGGATTGTCAGCCCAGAACAAAACACTGTATAAATAACCAGACCTAAAGCCTGGGAGCGGCCGTCATGCTCGTGCACCTGTCCGTACATAACTACGCCATCGTTGAACATCTGGATCTCGAACTGGATCGCGGGATGAGCGTAATCACAGGCGAAACCGGCGCCGGCAAGTCGATCATGCTCGACGCCCTGGGCCTGGCCCTCGGCGACCGTGCCGACAGCGGCGTAGTGCGCCCCGGTGCGGACAAGGCCGACATCCTGGCCACCTTCGACCTGGCGGACATCCCCGAGGCGGAAGCCTGGCTCGCCGAACGCGACCTTAATAATGAAGGCCCCTGCATTTTGCGCCGAGTCATCACGGCCGAAGGGCGCTCCCGCGGCTATATCAACGGCACCCCCTGCCCCCTTGGCGACCTGAAGGCCCTGGGTGAGCTGCTGATCGATATCCACAGCCAGCACGAACACCAATCCTTACTGAAAACCGACACCCATCGCCGCCTGCTCGATGAATACGCCGGCGCCACAGACCTCGCCCGCCAGGTTCTCCTGGCCGCCCAACGCTGGCGCCAGACCCGCCTGGAACTGGAGCGACTCTCCAACTCCGGCGACGAACAACGCGCGCGCCATCAACTGCTCAGCTATCAGCTCGAAGAACTCGAAAGCCTGGGCCTTGGCGAAACCGAGCTGGAACAGCTCGAACAGGAACACAAGAACCTCACCAACGCCGAAACGCTACTGGCTATTTGCAGGCAAGTCGTAGAGCAATGCAGTGAAAGTGATTCGGGCAATGTACTCAACGCGCTGACGGCCAGCCTCAATCGGCTATCCAGCGTGAACAATGCGTCCGGCTCGCTGAACGAGGCCACCACCCTGCTGACCAGTGCGCAGATCCAGGTCGAGGAGGCCGTGGGCGAACTCAACCGCTTCCTTGATCACTTCGACGCCGACCCAGCACGCTTGCAGGAAATAGAAGAACGCCTGGACACCATCTACACCCTGGCGCGCAAACATAGAATCCAGCCTACCGAATTGGCGGCCATGCAGCAGAAACTGCTGGATGAAATCGAAACCCTGAACGCGAACGACGAATCCATTGAGCGGCTGGGCGACGAACTCGCCTCCTTCGCTCGCCATTACCAGGAGAAGGCTCGCGAATTGAGCGATCTTCGCCAGCAGGCAGCGACCAGCCTGGCCAGTGCTGTAGAGCAGGAAATCCAGCGCCTCGGCATGCCGGGTGGGCGCTTCAGCATTGAACTGCACACCAATACCAGCGATGAACTGCAACCCCACGGCCTTGAGCAGGTGGAACTGTTGGTCAGCGCCAACCCTGGACAACCACTCAAAGCGTTGGCAAAAGTGGCCTCGGGGGGTGAGCTTTCGCGGATTAGCCTCGCGATCCAGGTGATTACGGCCCAGACTTCACGCGTCCCGACGCTGGTATTCGATGAGGTGGACGTTGGCATTGGCGGGCCGACCGCCGAAATCGTGGGTCAATTGCTCCGTCGCCTGGGGGATCGCGGCCAGGTGCTGACGGTGACCCACTTGCCGCAAGTGGCCGCCCAAGGGCATCAGCACTTGTTTGTGCATAAAGTGCGAGGCAACGATAAGACCCATACCGCTGTGTCCAAGCTGAACAAGTCAGAGCGAGTGGAAGAAGTGGCGCGCATGCTGGGCGGTATCGACTTGACCAAGGAGTCCTTGGCTCACGCGAAAAAAATGGTCGTGGCTGCGAAAGCCTAAGCCGAACATTTCCTTTCTTAAGACAGCACGAAGGCGACCCTAGGGTCGCCTTCATTCGTTTGCAGAACACGTCTGCGTCGAATTTTACTTTTTCTTACGGATGTACAGCACCAGATTGTGGTCCACCAAATCGAAACCATGCTCTTCGGCGATAGCCTTCTGGAGCTTCTCGATTTCCGGACTGGTGAACTCGATAACCTCATTGGTATCCAGGTCAACCATGTGGTCGTGATGACCACCGTCAGCCAATTCGAACACCGCATGACCGCCGTCGAAATTATGACGAACCACCAGCCCTGCGGCTTCAAACTGGGTCAGCACACGGTAAACCGTGGCCAGGCCAACGTCCTCATTAGACTCCATCAGCGCCTTGTAAACATCTTCGGCACTCATGTGGCGCTGCTCAGCAGAATCGAGCATTTGTAGAATCTTGACTCGTGGCAGAGTCACTTTAAGACCGGCTTTGCGTAGTTCGCTATTTTCAACCATGGTTAGCTTTCTCGCGGATGCTGCTTCGCAGCTTCTCTTAATACGGGTATGATCGGCGTTTACGTTGTCCCAGCCAAGATAGTGGAAGTCGCCCACCGATGCAAAACACCAAGCTCTTGCTAACCAGTTTCACCTTTGTGGGACTGCTCGCACTCGCCGGTTGTTCATTCCCCGGGGTTTACAAAATCGACATCCAGCAGGGCAATGTCGTCACGCAGGACATGATAGACCAGTTACGTCCGGGAATGACCCGACGGCAAGTACGGTTTATCATGGGTAATCCCCTGCTGACTGACACTTTCCATGCCGATCGCTGGGATTATCTATACAGCATCCAGCCTGGTGGCGGTGAACGCCAGCAGGAGCGCGTCAGCGTCATCTTCAATGGCAATGACCAGCTCGTCAGCCTGTCCGGTGACTTCATGCCCGGTGTAAGCCGTGATGAAGCCTTGCTGGGCAAAGACAACGGTACCAACGTGACTGCGCCTGCGCAGGAAAGCGAGAAGCCGAAGTCCGAGGTACCGGCCAAGCCCGGCTCCTTGCTCGACAAGATCCAGAAGGACGTCGACGGCGTGCAAACTGTTCCAGTCCCAACGCCACAGCCTCTGGATACCAGCCCGCAGTAAGTTTGCGGCGCTCAACAAAAAGCCCGGCGTGCCGGGCTTTTTGTTGCCTATCGGTAATCGGCAAGCCTACGCCCCCTGCTTCCTGGCCAGCGCTGCCTTGGCCGCACGCAGCCGGCGCACCTCTTTAGGGTCGGCCAGCAAGGGGCGGTAAATCTCGATACGGTCACCCGGCTGAACGGCGCGCACATCGGCGTCCGCCACGACCTTACCGAATATACCCAAGGGGCAACCAGCAAGGTCCAACCCAGAAAACTGCAATCCGATCCCCGACGCCTGGACCGCCGCTCGCAGACTAGTCCCCGCCGGCACCTTCACCGTCAGCAACACCTGGCGATCCACGGCGGCATGCACCACCTCAATCTCAACCATGCAGTTGCTTGGCCCGCTCACAGAACGCGTCCACCAGAGTATTGGCCGCCTGATTGAACAGAGGCCCCAGCGTTGCCCGCACAATGGGGCCAGCGTAATCAAACGACAGATCAAGGCTGATCTTGCAGGCTTTCTCGGTCAGGGCCTTGAATACCCATACACCATGTAATTGAGTGAAGGGCCCCTCCTGCAGGTTCATCTCGATGGATTTTCCCGGAACCAACACATTACGCGTAACAAAGTGCTGACTGAGCCCCCCCTTGGCCACGCCAACACTGGCAACCATGTGTTCGTCACTGCTCTCCTTCACCTCAGCGGTCGAGCACCAGGGCAGGAATTCCGGGTAACGCGCCACGTCGTTGACCAGGTCATAAAGCGCCTGAGCCGGATAAGGCAGCAGGGCCGAACGTTGAATATGCGTCGTCATGTGAGCGTTACTTCCACAGCTGAGCGGCAAACATCGCGAAAGAACAGCCCGATCCGCGAGAGAAAAAAACCAAAGAACTGCCGGCATTGTCCGGGATTCGTCCAACACGCTCAAGCACACAGGTTGACCGTAGCCGACACGCTCGCAACTCCCTATAATGCCGCCCCTATGGCTAAACAAAAGAAACACCCCACAGGGACCATCGCGCAAAATAAAAAGGCGCGACACGATTACTTCATCGAACATCGGTTCGAGGCTGGTCTGGTCCTGGCCGGCTGGGAAGTAAAAAGTCTGCGCGCCAGCAAGCTGCAACTGGTCGACAGTTATGTGCTGCTCAAGGATGGCGAGGCATGGCTGCTGGGCAGTCATATCACCCCGCTGACTACCGCGAGCACTCACGTGATTGCCGACCCGGTACGCACACGCAAGCTGCTGCTCAATGCCCGCGAACTCGACAAGCTGGCTGCCGCCGTACAGCAGAAAGGCTATGCCTGCGTCTGCCTGTCCTGGTACTGGAGCAAGCACCTGGTCAAGTGCGAGATCGCCCTGGGCAAGGGTAAGAAGGAATACGACAAGCGTGACACCGAGCGCGAACGCGATTCCAATCGTGAACTGCATCGTGCCGTGCGCAACAAGGGCAAGGAAGAATAATCCTTGTGACGCCGTAGCTTGGGTGCCCACCCAAGCTACATGCCCTTGCGTCGCTCCGCCCGGGCCATACGCTGAACTTCCTGACGCACTTCCTCCAACACCTCCTGCACATACAGCAGGTGACGGGTTGAGACCTCGCGCGCCTGCTCGGCCCGCCCTTCGATAATCGCCAGGTACAGATCCCGGTGCTGACTGATCAGCATGTCGCGGGTTTCCGTGCGCTGTTGGTACATCCCGCCGATATTGGTGACCACGTTACGCTTGAGCAGATCGAATAAACCGCGAATGGTGTGCAACAAGACTGCATTGTGGCTCGCCTCGGCAATGGCCAGATGGAACCTCGCATCAGCAGCCCCCTCCTCGGCCCGGCTCACTTTATCGTCGCGCGCATAACAATCCTGCAGCGCTTCAAAAGCAGCCGTCAGCCGCTCGCGGTCGACCTCGGTAGCACGTAACGCCGCGTAGTAAGCGCAAGAGGCTTCAAGGGTCTGGCGAAACTCCAGCAGATCACGCTGAGCCTCGGGGTTGTTCTCCAGCAGATGCAGCAGCGGATCGCTGAACGTCGAGCCCAAGGACTCAGCCACATAATTGCCACCACCCTGGCGGCTGACCAACAACCCCTTGGCCGCCAGCTTCTGAATCGCCTCGCGCAGCGACGGGCGCGAAACCCCAAACTGCTCAGCCAAAGCGCGCTCGGCCGGCAAGCGCTCGCCCGACTTGAGCGTGCCCTCAAGGATCATGCCCTCAAGCTGCTCGACAATATCGTCAGACAAACGGCGCTGACGCACCTGATCAAACCCCATAACTCACTCTCCACGATCCCGACCACTCGCCGGGGCCTCTATTCTGGCCTATCGCCGCACTTGCGGCACCTATCAGAGCGCTCTCGATTCATCCGATCAGAGCACCGGCACGCGCCCCTACGACCAAAGTTTCGCAGGCGGCAAATTGACACACCGCTATCCAGGCTTTTACTCTAGCCAACAGCGGCTGTAAATTGGTCTTACCAATTACCCACGCCGACTGAAGTGCCTGACCAACAACAATTAGGGGCCACCCCATATGCAAACCTGGCAACAGCTCTACAGCCCGCTCGGCAGCCTCGGCCTGTCCGCACTGGCAGCCGTCATTCCCATCGTATTCTTCTTCCTGGCCCTGGCCGTGTTCCGCCTCAAAGGCCACGTCGCCGGCAGCATTACCCTGGCGTTGTCGATCCTGGTGGCGATCTTTGCCTTCCAGATGCCGGTGGATATGGCCTTGGCCGCAGCTGGCTACGGCTTCGCCTACGGCCTGTGGCCCATCGCATGGATCATCGTCGCCGCGGTATTCCTCTACAAACTGACCGTCAAGAGCGGCCAGTTCGAAATCATCCGCAGCTCAGTGCTGTCGATCACCGACGACCAACGCCTGCAAGTCCTGCTGATTGGCTTCTGCTTCGGCGCGTTCCTCGAAGGTGCCGCCGGCTTCGGTGCGCCCGTGGCAATTACTGCCGCGCTGCTGGTCGGCCTGGGCTTCAACCCACTGTACGCCGCAGGCCTGTGCCTGATTGCCAACACCGCACCCGTAGCCTTCGGCGCACTCGGTATTCCGATTATCGTCGCCGGGCAAGTCACCGGCATCGATGCATTCAAGATCGGCGCCATGACCGGCCGCCAACTGCCGTTGCTGTCGCTGTTCGTGCCGTTCTGGCTGGTATTCATGATGGACGGCCTGCGCGGCGTGCGCGAAACCTGGCCCGCAGCGCTGGTTGCAGGCTTGAGCTTCGCCGTCACCCAGTATTTCACCTCCAACTTCATCGGGCCGGAACTGCCGGACATCACCTCGGCGCTCGCCAGCCTGGTGTCCCTGACCCTGTTCCTGAAAGTCTGGCAGCCCAAGCGTACTGCCGGCGCACAGATTGCCGGCGCCACCTCCAGCGCAGCGGTCACCGCCAGTGCCGGCGGCTTCGGTCTGCCGCGCAGCACAGTCGCCTCGCCGTTTAGCCTGGGCCAGATCTTCAAAGCCTGGTCGCCGTTCCTGATTCTGACCGTGCTGGTAACCATCTGGACCCTCAAGCCCTTCAAGGCGATGTTCGCCGCGGGCGGCTCGATGTACAGCTGGGTGTTCAACTTTGCGATCCCGCACCTGGACCAACTGGTCGTCAAGGTTGCGCCCATCGTGACCAACCCGACAGCCATCCCGGCGGTGTTCAAACTGGACCCGATTTCGGCGACCGGCACGGCGATTTTCTTCTCCGCGCTGATCTCGATGCTGGTACTCAAGATTGACATCAAGACTGGTCTTACCACTTTAAAAGAGACCTTCTACGAACTGCGCTGGCCTATCCTGTCCATCGGCATGGTTCTGGCCTTCGCCTTCGTCACCAACTACTCCGGCATGTCCTCGACCATGGCCCTGGTACTGGCGGGCACGGGTGCGGCCTTCCCCTTCTTCTCGCCATTCCTCGGCTGGCTGGGGGTTTTCCTGACGGGCTCCGACACCTCGTCCAACGCCCTGTTCAGCTCGTTGCAAGCCACCACCGCCCACCAGATCGGCGTCAACGACGTCTTGCTGGTAGCGGCAAACACCAGCGGCGGCGTAACCGGCAAGATGATTTCGCCACAATCGATCGCGGTGGCCTGCGCCGCCACTGGCCTGGTCGGCAAGGAATCCGACCTGTTCCGCTTCACCCTCAAGCACAGCCTGTTCTTCGCGACTATCGTCGGGCTGATCACCTTGGCCCAGGCCTACTGGTTCACCGGCATGCTGGTGCATTGAGACCACACGCAATAGGGTAAAAACCGACGCCGAACAACGATTTCGGCGTCAGCTTTCCACAACCTGTCTGCAGGGTCGTAGAGCAAAGCGACCCTGGCGGACAGATAACCGGGACCACCCGGAGAATGCGCCTGATGAGCGAGCTTTTTTACAACGCTGTGCCGAACGCCACCCGTGTCGCAGCGCCTCTGGCCCCGCCACGTGAATACCCCAGCGTAAAACCACCGAAGGTCTACCTGTTCGGCACCTGCGTGGTGGACTTGTTCTACCCCGAAGCCGGCATGGACGCGATTCACCTGCTGGAGCGCGAAGGGATCCGCGTGGACTATCCGCAAGGGCAAAGTTGCTGCGGGCAGCCGGCCTACACCTCAGGCTACACCGAGCAAGCCCGGCAAGTGGCGCGCGCCCAACTGGCACTGTTCACCGACAATTACCCGGTAGTGGTGCCCTCCGGCTCTTGCGCAGGGATGTTGCGCGAGCACTATGCAGACCTGTTCAAGGATGAGCCTGAAACGCTGCAACACGTGCGGGCCCTGGCCGCGCGGACCTATGAGTTGGCCGAGTTCCTGTTGTTCGTATGCAAGGTGCAACTCAACGACAGCGGCGCCCCCATTAAAGTCGCCCTGCACACCTCATGCTCCGCACGTCGGGAAATGAACACCCACCTCCATGGCCGCGAACTGCTGGGCCAACTGCGCAATGTCGAGCGCGTCGACCACAGCCATGAAAGCGAATGCTGTGGCTTTGGTGGGACGTTCAGCGTGCGTATGCCAGACATTTCCGGTGCGATGGTGGCCGACAAGACCCGGGCCTTGCAGGAGTCCGGCGCCCATCAGGTACTGAGTGCCGATTGCGGGTGCCTGATGAACATCAACGGCGCCCTGGAGAAACAGCACGCGGCCTTGCGCGGTCAACACCTGGCCAGCTTCCTGTGGCAACGCACCGGAGGTGGACGATGAACCCTGCCACGCTGATTCCGACCGTCGAGGTGTCAGAAGACTTCCGCACCCGCGCCCACCAGGCATTGGGCGACGCGCAACTGCGAAACAACTTTCGCAAGGCAATGGATTCCCTGATGACCAAACGGGCAACGTCCTTCAACGATGCCCACGAACGTGAACACCTGCGCGCCCTCGGCAACGCGGTGCGTGCCCGCGCGCTGTCCAAGTTGCCGGACCTGCTGGAGCAATTGGAAGCCAACCTGACCCGTAACGGCGTCACCGTACACTGGGCACAGACGACAGCAGAAGCCAACGCGATCGTGCTGTCGATCATTCGCAAGCGCGAAGCCACGCAAGTGATCAAAGGCAAGTCCATGGTCAGCGAAGAAATGGACATGAACCACGTGCTCGCCGCCCAAGGCATCGAATGCCTGGAGTCGGACATGGGTGAGTTCATTGTTCAGCTCGACCATGAGAAACCGTCCCACATCATCATGCCGGCGATCCACAAGAACGCCAGCCAGGTCGCGTCGCTGTTCCACGACAAACTCGGCGTGGAATACACCCAGGATGTCGACCAACTGATTCAGATCGGTCGCCGCGTGCTGCGGGAAAAGTTCTTCGAAGCCGATATTGGCGTCTCGGGCGTCAACTTTGCCGTGGCTGAAACCGGCACATTGCTATTGGTGGAAAACGAAGGCAATGGCCGCATGTCGACCACGGTGCCCCCGGTGCATATCGCCGTGACGGGCATCGAGAAGGTCGTTGAAAACCTGCGCGACGTGGTGCCGTTGCTATCGCTGCTGACCCGCTCGGCGCTGGGCCAGCCGATCACCACCTACGTCAATATGATCTCCGGCCCGCGCAAGGCCGATGAACTCGACGGCCCGCAAGAAGTGCACCTGGTGCTACTGGATAACGGCCGCAGCCAGGCGTTTGCCGACAGCGAATTGCGCCAGACACTCAACTGCATTCGCTGCGGTGCCTGCATGAATCATTGCCCGGTCTATACCCGAATCGGTGGTCACACCTATGGCGAGGTGTACCCCGGCCCTATCGGAAAAATCATCACGCCGCACATGGTCGGCCTGGCGAAAGTGCCGGATCACCCCAGTGCCTCCTCGCTGTGTGGCGCCTGTGGTGAAGTGTGCCCGGTGAAGATCCCGATTCCGGCATTGCTGCGCCGCCTGCGCGAAGAAAATGTAAAAGCACCGAATAGCCCACACCCGGTGATGCGCGGCCAAGGCAGCAAGTATTCACGCAAAGAACGATTTATCTGGAACACCTGGGCCCTGCTCAATCGCTCACCGAGGCTGTACCGGTTGTTCACCCTGGCCGCGACTCGCCTGCGCGCCCTGGCACCGAGCAATGTCGGGCCCTGGACGCAAAACCATAGCGCGCCGAAACCCGCCGCCCGCTCGCTGCATGACCTGGCACGCGAGCATCTGGCCAAACAGGGAGAACGTTGATGAGCGCCAAGCAGAATATCCTCGACAAATTGCGCCAAAGCCTGACAGGCACTACACCGGTGCCCGACGATTTTGACGAAGCCCTGGTAACCGAGATCTATACCTACCCGCCCGAGCAGCGCATCGCGCAACTGCGCAAGCTGATGGAAGCGGTGCACACGGAGATCCACCTCACCCACAGCGCCGACTGGCCGGCCTTGCTCGCACAACTGCTGCAAGCACGCGACCTGCCCAGCTTGCTGATTGCGCCAACAACGCCCCACGGGCGCCGCATCACCGAACATTGGGCGAACAATCCACAACTGCCGGTGCTCAAAGCCTACGACCGGCCGGTGGAAGAATGGAAAGCCGAACTATTTAACGAGACACCGGCCAGCCTGACCACTACCCTCGGAGCGATTGCCGCCACGGGCAGCCTGATTCTTTGGCCGACGCGGGAAGAACCGCGCCTGATGAGCCTGGTACCGCCGGTGCACTTTGCGCTGCTCAAGGCCAGTGAGATTTACGACAACTTTTATCAGGTCCAGCGCCAATTCGCCTGGGCCCAAGGCATGCCCACCAATGCCCTGCTGGTGTCCGGCCCGTCGAAGACCGCCGACATCGAACAAGTACTGGCTTATGGCGCCCACGGTCCGAAAGACCTGGTGGTGCTGATCCTGGAGGACCAATGAGTCTGCCTGCTGCTTTTCTCACTGACGTCGCACAGCTGATCCCGAGCAATCGACGCTTCGACGACCCACTTTCCACCCTGGCATTCGGTACCGATGCCAGTTTTTACCGACTGATCCCACAACTGGTGATCCGCGTGGAGTCGGAAGACGAAGTCGTGGCGCTGCTGCAACTGGCTCAGCGTGATCATGTGCCAGTGACGTTCCGCGCGGCAGGCACCAGCCTCTCCGGGCAGGCCATCAGCGATTCGGTGCTGATCGTACTGGGGGACAACTGGAACGGCCGTGAGATTCGTGGGCAAGGCACGCAAATCCGCCTGCAACCCGGCGTGATTGGCGCCCAAGCCAACGCCTGGCTGGCGCCGTTCGGGCGCAAGATCGGGCCGGATCCGGCGTCGATCAACGCGTGCAAAATCGGCGGCATCGTTGCCAACAATGCCAGCGGCATGTGCTGCGGTACGGCGCAAAACACCTACCACACCCTGGCCGGCATCCGCCTGGTATTGGCGGACGGCAGCCGCCTGGACACTGAAGATCCGGCCAGTGTCGCGACCTTTCGCACACAGCATGGCGCGCTGCTGGAACGCCTGGCGAGCCTCGGTCGAGAGACGCGGGCAAACGCCGAACTGGCTGCAAAGATCCGCCACAAATACCGTCTGAAAAACACCACCGGTTTGTCACTCAACGCCCTGGTGGATTTCGATGAGCCGCTGGATATCCTCAGCCATCTCCTGGTGGGCTCCGAAGGCACGCTGGGCTTTATCAGCGCGGTCACCTACGACACCGTGATTGATCATCCGCACAAGGCGTCAGCGCTGATCGTATTCCCGGATGTCGAGACCTGCTGCAACGCCGTAACAGTCCTGAAAACCCAGCCAGTCTCAGCCGTTGAGCTGCTGGATCGACGCAGCATGCGCTCAGTGCAGGACAAACCCGGCATGCCCGCGTTCGTACAGCAGTTGTCGGAAAACGCCTGCGCACTGTTGATTGAATCCCGCGCCGCATCATCCTCTTTGCTCCACGAACAACTGGCGCTGATCATGGCGTCCCTGGCCGCTTTCCCGATGGAAAAACAGGTCGACTTCAGCGAAGACCCAGTGGAAAACGCCCGCCTGTGGGCGATTCGCAAAGACACCTTCCCTGCCGTCGGCGCCGTGCGCAAAACCGGCACCACGGTAATCATCGAAGACGTGACCTTCCCGGTCGAGCAACTGGCCATCGGCGTCAACCGCTTGATCGAGCTGTTCGACAAACATCACTACGACGAAGCCATCCTTTTCGGACACGCCCTGGAAGGCAATCTGCACTTTGTGTTCACCCAAGGCTTCAACAGCGCCGAGGAAGTCACACGCTACCAGGCGTTCATGGATGACGTCGCGCAACTGGTCGCGGTGGAGTTTGGCGGCTCGCTGAAAGCCGAGCATGGTACCGGTCGCAACATGGCACCGTTCGTCGAGCTGGAATGGGGCAGCGACGCCTATCAATTGATGTGGCAACTCAAGCGCCTGCTCGACCCCAATGGCATTCTCAACCCCGACGTGGTGCTCAGCAACGACCCGCAAATCCATCTCAAGCACCTCAAGCCGCTGCCCGCCGCCGACGAGCTTGTGGATAAGTGCATCGAGTGCGGTTTCTGCGAGCCCGTGTGCCCGTCGAAAGGGCTGACCCTGAGCCCGCGCCAACGCATCGTGATCTGGCGTGACATCCAGGCGAAAAAACGCGCCGGCGTCGACACCACCGAATTGGAAACGGCCTACCACTATCAGGGCATCGATACCTGCGCGGCCACCGGCTTATGCGCCCAACGCTGCCCCGTAGGAATCAATACCGGCGACCTGGTGAAAAAGCTTCGCGCCCGCGACGCCGACCATACGAAAACCGCCGAATGGCTCGCCAGCCATTTCGCCACGGCATTACAAGGTGCGCGCTTTACCCTGCACGTCGCAAACGGCGCCCGCATGCTGCTGGGCGCCCCGCGCCTGGCGCGGCTGTCGGCCAAGGTGACTCAACTGTCCAAGGGGCAAATCCCGCAATGGACCAACGCCATGCCGCAGCCGGAAAAAGCCATACGCTTCAGCCCTCCGGTCACGGACGAACGACCACGGGTGGTCTATCTCGCCGCGTGCGTCTCGCGCGCCATGGGCCCTGCGGCTGGGGATAAAGAGCAAATGTCGCTGTATGACAAAACCCGTGGCCTGCTCGAAAAAGCCGGTTATCAAGTCGTGCTCCCCGACAACCAGGACAACCTGTGCTGCGGCCAGCCGTTCGCCTCCAAGGGCTACGCCGAACAGGCCGAACACAAGCGCCAGGAACTGATCGGCGCCCTGCTCCACGCCAGCCGTGGCGGCCTTGACCCGATCTACTGCGACACCAGCCCCTGCACCCTGCGCCTGGTGCAAGACCTGGGCGAAAGCCGCCTGGATCTCTACGACCCCGTGCGTTTTATCCGAACCCACCTGATGGACCGCCTCGACTTCACACCGCAGGAAGCGCCGATCGCGGTACACGTCACCTGCAGCACCCAACACCTGGGAGAAAGCCAGGCACTGATCGACCTGGCGCGACGCTGCTCGAAAAACGTGGTGATCCCGGAAGGCATCCATTGCTGTGGTTTCGCTGGCGACAAAGGCTTTACCACACCGGAACTCAACGCCCATTCCCTGCGAACGCTCAAGGAGGCGGTGCAATACTGCAGCGAAGGTATCTCCACCAGCCGCACCTGCGAGATCGGCCTGAGCCAACATGGCGGCATCGATTACCACGGTTTGGTGTACCTCGTGGACCGGGTCACCCAGGCACGGGCGCATTAATCCGGCAAAAAAACAGAACCCCTGCGCACCGGCGTAGTCATCTGCATAGGCCTCGGCGACCGAGGCTCATCAGTGATGTCGCTGGCAGCCCATGACGGCCAGCAGCGTCGAGCCCTATTTCGCAAGGAGATTCCCTATGAAGCGTTCCGCTCTTGCTGGCTTGTTCATTACTGCTGCGATGCTGGCGTCACCTGTTTTCGCAGCCGGCGAGCCCGACCTGTGCAAGATCAACCTGGACAAAATCAACAACGGCAAAGCGCTGCTAGCCACCGACACCAGTGGCAAAAGCGGCGAGATCGATACCGCCGTGTCCCAGGCCAAGGCAGCCCACGCGGCAGGTGATGACAAAAGATGCATCGAAATCACCTCCAAAGCGTTGCAGGACCTGCAAGACAGCGACAAAGGCGGCAAATAGTCCATCGGATGCTCAAGGCCAACCTTCGGGTTGGCCTTCTGTGACCGTTTGACGTACACTGCACAGGCTTGTCACTCACTAAGAAACAACGAGTTACAAGCACGGGGCCGTTTAGGATTCGACGCCGGTCGCGAAACTTTAGGTGCATGCCGAGTTGGTAACAGAACTCGTAAATCCACTGTTGCAACTTTCTATAGTTGCCAATGACGAAACCTACGGGGAATACGCTCTCGCTGCGTAAGCAGCCTTAGCCCTTCCCTCCTGGTACCTTCGGGTCCAGCAATCATCAGGGGATGTCTGTAAACCCAAAGTGATTGTCATATAGAACAGAATCGCCGTGCAGTACGTTGTGGACGAAGCGGCTAAAACTTACACAACTCGCCCAAAGCACCCTGCCCGTCGGGTCGCTGAGGGTTAACTTAATAGACACGGCTACGCATGTAGTACCGACAGCGGAGTACTGGCGGACGGGGGTTCAAATCCCCCCGGCTCCACCATTTCATCATCTAAAGACGTCCACGGACGTCTTTTTTTGTGCCTGAAATCCAGTGAATACGGCGGTTTCAGGGCTATTGGGGCTTTCGAAGTTTTTTGAGTTCCAGGCGGTTTGATATTCCCAATGGTATTCCCAACTCCCCAGCGCAAATGCTGGGAATACCAAAAGGTGTCAAGGACTACCTCTCATGTACGCCCCCTCCGACCGCCGCTCAAGGCAGTCAAACCAAAAGACCAGGACTACGCCCTCACCGATGGCAACGGGCTCCAACTGCGAGCCAGGGTCAATCGCTCGATGGCCAGACATCGACTTCGACAAACGCATCTGGACCATCCCTGCGGAGAGAATGAAAAAGCGTCGTCTGCATACCATCCCGTTGACCGAACATGCACTCTCGCTATTGGAAACGCCTAAGCCCCTGCCCGCCTATGCCCTTCAAACAAAGCCCCTGGCGCAATTCACTCTTGTACGGGGGCTCTGCGCAAAACCAACATCGCAATGAAAACCGCACCGACGCCACCCACCGTGATCATCAATCCATGCTCGCTGATGTAGGACACTGTGGCCCCCGTGGCAATGGGCCCCAACACGCTGCCCAAGGTATAGAACATCGCAATGGCCGTCATGGCGGTGGACACTTGATGTTCCCCAACCCGGTCTCCCGCCTCAATCACTGCCAGGGTGTTCATGCCGCCAATGGCGCCTCCCCACAGGAACACGATAATCGTCGCCAACCAAGGAAGCGGCTGGCTGAACGGAATGGCCAGGGTGCCCAACAACAGTATCAAGCCGCAGACTAATTGGCCGACTTTGTACGAACTGCGGTCGGCCATCCAGCCGATCGGCAGTTGCAGGACGGTGCCGCCAATGCCGAACACCGATATCAGCAAGGTGGCGGCGGTCAACAGATAACCGGCCGAGAGGCTGTAGCCTGCCAGGAACGATACGGATGAGGTTTCCGAAAAGCCTGCGATAAACGCGCCACACAACGCCGTGGGGATGACGCTGAACAACTTGCCATGGCGTTTTTCCGCCGGGGTTTGCGGTCGCGTATCGTAGCCCCTGAGGGTAAAGGCCAGCGCACCGGATAACAACACGATCACGGCACAGGCGTAGTAAGGCGCGGCACTCCCGACGCCGAACACAACCAACAGCAGCGGGCCAACCGCAATACCCAGGCCCATCAAGGTCTCATGCACGCCGATCGCCCGACCGCGCTCGTCTTTCGAGGCAACCGCGACAATCCACGTATCGCAGGCAATCCAGCGCAGGATCAAGCCAATACCGAGCACGAAGTTCAGCAAAAAAATCAGTACCAAATGGGTAGTCAACGTCATACCGATCAACGCAGCAATCGTCAGCGCTGCGCTGAGGATATTCGTCTTGATGAGCCCCAGATGGGCCAGCAAACGCGGAACCCATTTGTAGAGCAACAGGATCGCCAACCATGAGGCACTGACAATCACCCCGATCTTTGCCGGCTCGACGCCTTGCTGTTCCAGCGAAAGCGAGAGCAGCGGAGTGACGGTACCAATCTGCACGATCTGCGACAGGGCCGAGAGGGTGTTTATCTTGGTGAGCGCAAACCAGCGTTGTTTGTCGGTGTACTCAATACTGGCATTTTCCATTCGTGACCGACCTTGGCTAGACAGCGGTAAAGTGTTCGAACTGCCACGGGCAGAGCTCACCTTCGGGCTTGTGGAATAGAGCATTAATGGTGTCCAGAGGCGTCCAGTCGGTCTGGATGCCTTCGAGACTTCCGAGGAAGGGTAGAGCAATTTCCAGCACCCGACGATGATCCATCTGTTCCGGCTCGACGATCCCGCGGTCGGGGTTTTCGATGGCCCAGAGGATGCCTGAATACACACCGGCAGCCACTTGCAGGCTGGTGGCCGTGTTGAACGGGGCAATCTGCCGTGCCTCGTCGATGCTCAGGATCGAACCGTACCAATAGGCGTTCAGGGCATGGCCCATGAGCAGCACGCCAAGCGCGTCGACACCACCAGGGGCAATCTCATCGTTCAAAATCCGTTTACTGTCCTGGAGTTTCCAACCCCTTCCGACATATTCGTGCACCGACAGCAGTGCATCGTCGCAAGGGTGGTAGGCGTAATGCACCGTTGGCCGGTACAGCAGCACGCTGCCATCCTTAACCGTCAAAAAGTCGGGAAGCGAAATGGCTTCGTTGTGGGTGATCAGCAGACCCGTGCAGGGACCACCGTTGGGAGTCCAGGTTTTCACTGGCACCGAGGCACCGGGGCGCTCGAGGTAGATTGCATTATTTGAACCGAACGGGTGATGGCGAGCGAAGGGTGGCCAGGTTTTCTCATGGGACCCCCAGCCCAGTTCGGCGGGCTGTCCGGCTTCGCTGACGAACCCGTCGACTGACCAGGTGTTGACGAACTCGTCATCTGACTTGATGCGTGACGAGCGTTGAGTGTCGCGTTCAGCGATGTGTATCACCTTTACGTTCAGCGCCATCGCCAGTTCGCCCCAAGCCAAGCGCCCCTCGGCCTCAGGCACAGCCACGCCGAGTTTCGCGGCGAGCTGCAGTAATGCCGCTTTCACGAAGTGCGAGACCAGGCCCGGGTTCGCACCGTGAGTCACGACCGCAGTAGGACCCGGCCCGAGCTCATCTCTAAGGGCCAGCAACTGGTCGCGCAACGCGTAATTGGAACGCTGCGAGGTGGTCAGAGTGGGTTCGTTGTACATGCCCTCCCAGGGTTCGATGCAGGTATCGAGATACAGCGCGCCTTGAGCATGGGCAAACCTGATCAGGTCAGCGCTGCTTACATTAACGGAGAGGTTGATGATGAAATCACCAGGCTGGACCACATCGCGTAATACGTGGCCAAGATTCTCGGGCGTCAACGCCACGTCGATAAAACTTACCCCCAGTTCGACGAACGGCTGGTGTTGCTCTATCTGCGGAGCGATGACCACAACCGATGAGAGGTCGAATGTGTGCGCGCGGACCAGCAGCCCGATGGTCGCTTTGGTGATCGAGCCGAAGCCGATAAACACCCATTTTTTGCCGGAAAAACTCGCTTCCTTGCTCATTTCAAATGGCCTCTAGAGTGGACTCGGTTGCGTCCAGGTGTTGGCTGCCTGGGGTGGCGGTCTCGCTGAAATCCGGTAGGCGTCCGGTTGCGAAAAACTGCTCCCATTCGCAAAATATCTTGGGCACGTAAATCAACGGCATATCGTGTCGATACAATGCCTTTACCGACTCTGCAAACGCCGGATCCTGATGATTGGCGAACCAGTATCGATTGTTGTCATGCAAGTAGACTGGACACTTTTCAACGTTAGTCATATTGATGTAATTGCCCAGTGTCCTCTCAGCGATACGCTGCCAACCCTGTAACACCCACTCGTAGAGCTGACCGCGCTCTGCCGAGGTCAACTCGTACACCTCGCGCTTGAACTTCTGCACGCTCATGTCGCGACAGAACATTGAAAAGGCATACACATCAGAGTTGAAGTTGACCGCTGGAATCGGCGCTGACATCAAAGGGTCATAAAGTTCGTCATCCAGATCATCTGATTGCGGACAAAACGCCACCGCATCAAAGTCTTCGAAAAACACTTTAACATTGGTAACCGGGCACGTTAGATAGAGCTTTTTGTTTAGAGCGTGGCCCGTAGCCAACGCTTCGGCAGAGAACTCACTGAGCGGACTGAAGAGCGTAGACAGCCGTCGAACTTCTTGAGCCACGCTGTACGTGTTCTGCTCTACGCTGGTGGTCGGGCAGATGATTAGACAAGCTACTGCTTCTCTGGCCTCGAGCGCTCGCACATAAGTCTCAAAGCTAGCCCTGGCCTCTTGCGCGGTTCGAGCAATAGCCAGCATATAGCGATTCTTACTGAACTCTCGTCTACCCGCCGCGCATCCCAAGCAACTGATGAACCAATCTTTTATTTCATCCAAAATTTTCTGATCGTCCATGGATCACCGTCCTGATCGCTTTCCAGGTTTTGTGACAAACAGGTATGAGAACGGCCTTAATCGCTCTGGATTCGGCCTGGTTACGAAGCGATTAGTACAATGCAGACATTCTAAAAACCAATACTTTTAAGAAATAAGGTTATAAAAATCTTTAACACGAAATGGACGGTTTCTGAAAGATCATGTTGCACCGGCTTACGCACGCAACTCGCCAATTATGCATCGGATTCATACTTGCTCTTCGCGTGAGGGATCAATCGTGCTGTTAACTCAAAGTAGTAAAGAGTCACTGGTGCGGAGCCGCTCAGGTAATGATTCAGAAACCATCTCACATGTTTTTCTCGCCGGGACCAGGGAGTCACGCAACCCCAGCGCTCAGGAATTGCCTCGCGCAATTACTGCATCAGTACCCGGCCTTTTCCAAGGTCGCCACCCTGTGTGGTTCTGCGTACCTGCTGTATATCGCCTACAGCATCATCAAAAGCGTGCTGGCAAAAAAAACCGCCACTCATAGCGTTTGATTTGGGCGCCAGAGCGACCACAAGGCGCAAGCGTCGAGTCACCATGTCGTTTCAACGACGCTTCGCCTTCGCCAGTTCAGCGATCAGAAAATCCCTGAACGCAGAAACCGCCGCCGGTAAATTGCGTCCAGCCATGCTTTGCAGTTCGATGCGCCGTGCCTGCATGCCTTCATCAAGGATCGGCAAGCATTGCAACTGCTTGTCCGCTACCTGTTTGTGCAAGGTCATTTCGCTGGCCAGACTGATGCCTCCCTCTTCACGAACGAAACTGTAGAGCGCGGCAACGTAATTAGTGGTCAAGACCGGATCGAACAACAACCCCTGTACACCGCAACAGATGTCGAACAGTTGCCGTATCGTGGTATCGGCCTTAGGCAACGCAATGGGCCAGGGTTGCAACTCGGCGAGGCTGACTGCTTCACGCCCGGCCAAGGGATGAAAATTGGAGACCACGGCAAAAATCGCCCCGCTCAAGACATGTTCGACCTTGATTTCCTTTTGCGGGGTCAGGCTGAAAGTCATCGCCAGATCGGCTTCACCGGAGCGAACCTTCTCGGTCGCTTCAGCGGGTGCACAGACCTCCAACGTGAAATGAATGCCCTGGTACTCACGCCTGAACGCGCTGATGCTCGTGGGCATGTATTCCAGTGCAAATCCTTCCGAGCAGGCAACATGCACATGACCCCGTTGCAAGCCATGCAGCTCGGTAATTTCCAGCACCACCTGCTCGGCCTCAAGCTGCGACTTGCGTGCATAAACCGCGAGTCGCGCCCCCGCCTCGCTGAGCACCATGCCTCGGGCACGACGCTCAAACAGGCTGGCATCCAGGGCCAACTCAAGCTTGGAAATTTGTCGACTCACCGCTGACGCCGCAACATTCAGCCGCAGTGAGGCCTCGCTGATCGATCCGCATCGCGCGACTTCAAGAAAATAGCGCAGTGCCGTGGACTGCACGCCATACAGCTGCATCGGTGCCCCCAAGGATTGCCTTTTCGGCAAAGGAAGTATCGAAATATTGTGCTTGTGGCATTGATAGCCCTTCCCTACATTCGTGTCCAGACCAAAAAAAACAGTGCCTGACCTTTTCATCCTCCTTTACGCATTTGCGATTCGCTGCCCTTTGATTCAACCACTCTCGCCAACGGAGACGACGGCATGGGCATCAAAGGTTTCGCTTGCAGTATTGCGCTGATGGGCCTTATCAGCAGCTTTCCGGCACATGCCGGCAAAGCCAACGACACCCTGGTTTACGCTTCCGACAGCGAGCCTGAAAACATCAGCCCCTATCACAACGATTTACGCGAAGGCGTGATTCTCGGCCGGCTGATCTGGGACAACCTGATCTACCGCGATCCCAACAGCGGCGAATACAAACCCATGCTGGCCACCAGCTGGAAGCAGGTCGACGACACCACCATCGACTTTGAGCTGCGCAAAGGCGTCAAATTTCACAACGGCGACGCCTTCACCGCCGACGACGTGGTGTTCACCCTCAACTACGTGGTGTCGCCCGAAGCGAAAGTCGTTACCGTGCAAAACGTAGACTGGATCAAGAGCGCCGAAAAAACCGGTGACTACAGTGTCCGCCTGTACTTGAAGAAGCCTTTCCCGCCGGCACTGGAATACCTGTCCAACGCCGTTCCGATGTTCCCCAAGCAATACTTCGAGAAGGTCGGCCTGGCCGAATTCAGTCGCAAGCCAATGGGGACCGGGCCGTATAAAGCCGTGTCGGTGGTGGCCGGCGAAGGCGTGACCATGGAGATCAACAAGGACTACTTCCCGGATAGCCCACAAGGCCAACCACATATCACCCACCTCAAGTTCCGCGTGATCCCGGATGCAGAAACCCGCCTGGCCGAGTTGATGACCGATGGTGTCGACTGGACCTGGCGTGTCACCTCGGACCAGGCGGTCGACCTCAAAGGTATGCCGAACCTGACCGTGACCAGTGGGGAAACCATGCGCATCGGTTTCCTGATTCTTGATGCCCGGGGCACCTCCACCGAAAACTCTCCGATGAAGAACCTCAAGGTGCGTCAGGCCATCAACCATGCGATCAACCGCAATGCGCTGGCCACGCAATTGGTGGGTGGCGAAGCCAAACCCTTGCAGGTTGCCTGTTATCCAGGCCAGTTCGGCTGCGATACCACCGCGGCCACGGTCTACAACTATGACCCGGCCAAGGCCAAGGCGCTGCTCGCCGAAGCCGGTTACCCGAATGGCTTCGAGACAGAAATCTTCGCTTACCGCGACCGTGATTACGTCGAAGCCATCATCGGCAACCTGCGCGCCGTGGGTATTAACGCCAAGCTGCGCTTCCTGAAGTACGCCGCCCTGCGCGATCAGCAGCGTGGCGGCAAGGTGCCGATGTCGTTTCAGGCCTGGGGCTCGTTCTCGATCCTCGACACCTCGGCGTCGGCCGGTACCTGGTTCAAGGGCAATCCGGACGACAACATCAAGGACCCACAAGTCCAGGGCTGGTTGCAGACCGCCGACAATGCCCTCGACCCGCAAGTGCGCAAGGACAACTACCGCAAGGCCTTGCAGCGCATCAGCGAACAGGCCTACTGGGCGCCGCTGTTCAACTACTCGATGAACTACGCCTACACCTCCGAACTCGCGTTCACGCCGTACCCGGATGAGCTGCCGCGTTTCGTTCAGTCCAGTTGGAAGTAACCCGCAACCGAGCGGATTGATCGAGAGGTGCCGTGGCTTGCGGACCAACCCGCAGCACGGACACGTCCTCACACCTGTCATCCATTGGATATGAGGAAACTTGCCATGCTTGGATTCCTTTTGCGCCGCCTGGGCATCGCTATTTGCGTTGCGATTACCGTGTCGGTGATCAGCTTTTCTCTTTTGCATCTGTCCGGCGACCTGGCCACGGCCATTGGCGGGCCGGAAGCCACCAGCGAACAGATCGAACAGATCCGCGTGCAGTACGGCTTGAACAAACCACTACCGACCCAGTACTTCAACTGGCTGGGCGATTTGCTACGCCTGGACCTGGGCAACTCGTTTTTCTTTCAGGAATCGGTCTACAACCTCGTCGCCAGCCGCTTGCCCATTACCCTGGGGTTAGGGGCCATGGCGCTGGGTATCGCCTTGCTGGTAGCGATTCCACTCGGCGTGCTGGCCGCGGTCAAACGCGACACCTGGGTTGACCGACTGGCCTTGAGCATCGCGGTGCTGGGCCAGGCAATGCCAAGTTTCTGGTTTGCGCTGATGTTGATCGTGGTGTTCGCGGTGACGCTCAAGTGGCTGCCGGTGTCCGGCAACTCGACCCTGCTGCACTTCGTCATGCCGGCCATTGCCCTGGGCTACTACGCGACGCCGGCAATCATGCGCCTGACCCGCGCCGGCATGCTTGATGTGCTCAGTTCCGATTACATCCGCACCGCCCGCGCCAAGGGCCTGCGCCCTGCCCGCGTGTTGTTCAAGCACGCACTGCGCAACGCCTTGATTCCGGTGGTCGCGCTGGCGGCGGTGGAGTTCGGCTTCATGCTCGGCGGTTCGGTGGTGATCGAAACCGTGTTCTCCCTGCAGGGCATAGGTCAACTTGCCTGGGACGCCATCGCCCGTGACGACTTTCCGGTGGTACAGGCCGTGGTCCTGCTGATTGCGGTGATCTACATCATCCTCACCTTGCTGGCCGATGTGCTCAACGCACTGCTCGACCCGCGCATTCGCGTGCGCTAGGAGGCTTACATGAACACCTCTACTACCCTCGCGATCAATGACTACCTGCCACCGCCGAGCAGCCTGAGCCGAATACTTGGCAAGAGCTTTCGTCATCGTGGTTTCGCCATCGGCGCGGTGTTGTTGCTGATCATCTTCGCCGGTGCCCTGTTTGCGCCATGGCTGGCACCTTACGACCCTTATGCGCAAGACGTGATGCTGCGCATGAAACCGCCGGTATGGATGGCCCACGGCACCTGGGAATACGTGCTCGGCACCGACAAGCTGGGCCGTGACTACCTGTCGAGGCTGCTCTACGGCGCACGTATTTCGCTGTTCATCGGCATTGCGGCGGCGCTGATTTCCGGCTTTATCGGCACCGTCATGGGGCTGTTGGCGGGCTACTACGGCGGCAAGGTCGATGCGTTGATCAGCTATCTGATCACCACCCGGCTGGCCATGCCGGTCGTGATGGTCGCGCTGGCCTCGGCCTCGCTGATGGGCGGCTCACTGAAAGTGGTGATCGTGCTGCTCGGCTGCCTGTTATGGGATCGCTTCGCGGTGGTGGTCAGGGCCTCGGTGCAACAGATTCGCGATGCTGAATATGTGGCGTCGGCCCAGGCGCTTGGCTGCTCTACCCTGCGCATTCTGGTCAGTGAAATCCTGCCCAATCTGGTCGGCGCGCTGATCGTCGTCGCGACGCTGGAAATGGCGCACGCGATCCTGCTGGAGTCGGCACTCTCGTTCCTCGGGGTCGGCGTGCAGCCGCCGACGCCGTCCTGGGGTTTGATGATCGCTGAAGGCAAACCCTACATGTTCTTTTCCCCATGGGTCATCGCCATTCCCGGCGTTGCCCTGATGATTCTGGTGCTGGGCATCAACCTGGTCGGTGATGGCCTGCGCGATCTGATCCTGCCCGACGGCCGTAACTGATAGACCGCCGTAACTGATAGAGGGTACCGAACATGGCACTACTCCATGTGGAAAACCTGCGCGTGGACATCCCCATGGGCAACAGCCCGACGCCGGATGACATGCTGCATGCCGTGCGCGGCCTGGATTTTGAAGTCGAGCGCGGTGAAATGCTGTGCATCGTCGGCGAATCCGGCTGCGGCAAATCCCTGACCTCGCTGGCGCTGATGGACCTGTTGCCACGCAAGGCAAAACGCACCGCGGCCCGGCTGACGCTGGACGGCATCGACATGCTCGGCCAGAGCGAGCGGCGCATGTGCGACCTGCGCGGTAACCGTCTGGCAATGATCTTCCAGGAGCCGATGACCTCGCTGAACCCGGCCTACAGCATTGGCGATCAGCTCAGCGAAGTGCTGACTCAGCATCGCAAGGTGTCACGCAAGGATGCCCTGGCTCGCGCCGCGCAGATGCTGGAGAAAGTCGGTATCAGCAATGCCACCGAGCGCTTGCGTCAGTATCCGCATCAGCTTTCCGGCGGGCTGCGCCAGCGGGTGATCATCGCCATGGCGTTGATGTGCGAACCGGACCTGATCATCGCTGATGAGCCCACCACGGCACTGGACGTGACCATTCAAGCGCAAATCCTGCGCTTGATCCGCGACATTCAGAAAGAACTCGGCCTGGCGGTGATTTTCATCACCCACGACCTTGGACTGGTAGCACGAATCGCCGATCGGGTCGCAGTTATGTATGCCGGGGAAATCGTCGAAACCGCCCCTGCCCTGCAACTGTTCGAGAACCCGCAGCATCCGTACACCCGGGGTCTGCTGGCCAGTATTCCAATCCCTGGCCGGACCAAACCGGGTGAGGCGCTGGGTTCGATTCCAGGCCTGGTACCGAGCCTGGTCGGCGAACAGCAAGGGTGTGCGTTCCGCAATCGTTGCGGGCAAGCGATACCGGCCTGCGCGCAAAACATCCCCGAAGTCGAACAGGACGGGCACATGGCGCGTTGTCTGTTCGCCGCACCGGCCCCAGCACCGATTCGCCTTCAGGAGCGTGCAAGGTCATGAAAAAAGACATCGCTTTGGAGCTGTGCGACATCCGCCGCGAGTTTCGGATCAACCAGGGCTTTTTCAAACCCGCCGCGACCCTGAAGGCTGTCGACGGCGTTTCCCTGCGCCTGATGCGTGGCGAGACCCTCGGCCTGGTGGGCGAGTCCGGTTGCGGCAAAAGTACCCTGGCCAAGATGCTGCTCGGTCTGTTGCCGCCTACCAGCGGCGATGTGCTGGTCAATGGCAAACACCTGGCGGCGACGGATCGCAAGGAAATGTCCCGGCACATTCAGCCGATATTCCAAGACCCATACTCCTCGCTGAACCCACGCAAGACCCCGCGCGAAATCGTGACCCTGCCGCTGATCGTGCATGACATCGGCAGCACCGTCGAGCGGCGCAAGAAGACCGAAGAGATGCTTGATGTGGTCGGCCTGCCCAAACGGGTGATCGACAGCTACCCGAGCCAGCTGTCCGGCGGGCAACGCCAGCGGGTGGCGATTGCACGGGCGCTGATCATGCGCCCTGACGTGTTGATCTGCGACGAACCCACCTCGGCGTTGGACGTTTCGGTGCAGGCGCAGATTCTCAATCTGCTGCAAGACCTCAAGCGCGAATTCGGCCTGACCTATCTGCTGATCAGCCATAACCTGGCGGTCATCGAACACCTCGCCGACCGGGTCGCGGTGATGTATCTGGGGCGCATCGTCGAAGAACGCACGCGCGAAGCGTTGTTCGCCAAACCCGGCCACCCTTATACCCGCGCCTTGCTGGATTCGGTGCTCACGCCCGATCCGCGCCTGGGCATTCCCGACATCGGCCTGCACGGCACCTTCCCCAACCCCATGTCACCGCCGTCCGGCTGCGCCTTCCATCCGCGCTGCCCGAGCTGCTTCGCCCCCTGCAAAACGGCCTATCCGGCCAATGGTCCGCTTACCGGCGGCAACGTGCGTTGCCACCTTCACGACACTTCTGCCCAAACACTGGAGCTTGTCCACTCATGAGTCGTTCACTGGCCATCAGCAACACCACAGAGCAATTCGACAACGGCGATTTTTTCAATCTGCTCGAACGTAGCGTCGCCTTGCACACCGAAAGCCAGGCAGCGGACAGCCAGCCCGAGCTGTATCGCTACCTCAATGACTTCATCACCCCACATGTCGAGGCGATGGGCTTCAGCGTCAAGATCTATGACAACCCGGTGGCAGAGCGAGGCCCCTTCATGATCGCCACGCGCATTGAACATCCGGACCTGCCGACCGTGCTCAGCTACGGCCACGGTGATGTGGTGCGCGGCTATGAGGCGCAGTGGCGTGAAGGCCTGTCGCCGTGGCAAGTCACTGTCGAAGGCGATCGCTGGTACGGCCGCGGCACGGCAGATAACAAAGGCCAGCACTTGATCAACCTGACCGCGCTGGAGCAAACGCTCAAGGCTCGCGACGGCAAGCTGGGTTTCAACGTCAAACTGCTGCTGGAAATGGGCGAAGAAGAAGGCTCGCCGGGCTTGAATGCATTCTGTGCCGCGCACAGTAACGAGCTCGCCGCGGATATCTTCATCGCCTCGGACGGCCCGCGCCTGGCGGCATCACGACCGACGATTTTTCTTGGCTCGCGCGGGGTGTTCAACTTCGAACTGGTGGTCAATTTGCGCGAAGGCGCTCATCACTCTGGCAACTGGGGCGGGTTGCTGGCTAACCCTGGCATCATCCTGGCCAATGCCATCGCAAGCATGGTCGATGAACACGGCCGGGTGAAAGTTGCGGGCCTGATGCCCGAGACACTGCCGGAGCCGGTTCGGCAGGCACTGGCCGATATTAACGTCGGTGGCGGGCCGGGCGATCCGGAAATCGACGCCAACTGGGGTAACCCGGAGCTCTCGCTGAGCGAAAAGGTATTCGGCTGGAACACCCTCGACGTTATCGCCTTCAAGACCGGCAACCCTGACGCTCCCGTGCATGCAATCCCCGGCAAGGCCAACGCCCACTGCCATATCCGCTTCGTGGTGAACAGCGACTACACGACCTTTATCCCGGCTGTGCGCGCCCACCTGGATGCGCATGGCTTCAGCAATGTCGAGGTCAAGCAAAGCCGCATTGATGTGATGCATGCCACTCGGCTGGACCCGCAGAGCCCTTGGGTCAATTGGGCGCTCAGTTCCCTGGCACAAACCACCGGCAAAAAGCCTGCGCTGCTGCCAAACCTCGGTGGCTCGCTGCCCAACGACGTGTTCGCGGACGTGCTCGGCCTGCCAACATTATGGGTGCCGCACTCGTACCCGGCCTGTTCACAACATGCGCCGAACGAGCACTTGCTGGCACCGGTGGTCAAGGAAAGCCTGCAAATCATGGCGGGTCTGTTCTGGGACCTGGGCAACGACGCAGCCCGCCTGACTCAGGAACATCAGTTACGGGAGCAGGCGCAATGAGCGCCACTCCACAACAGGCCCTGGACTGGCTCGCCGACCAGCGCCAAGCCATGGAGGCACTGCTGCAGCGTATCGTCGACACCGACTCCAACAGCTATGACAAGGCGGGCGTCGACGCCGTGGGCGCGCTGCTCGCGGCTGAACTGGAAGCCGACGGCATCCTGCTCAAGCGCATACCGGTCGATGGTTTTGGCGACGTGATACTCGCCGAAGTGCCAGGCGAACCGGGAAAACCGGTGCTGTTGCTCGGCCATCGCGACACGGTGTTCCCCAAAGGCACCACCACGACGCGCGGCTATAGTCGCGACGCCAACCTCGCCTATGGCCCCGGCGTCGCCGACATGAAAGGCGGCTTGGTGCTCAATTGCTTCGCCCTCATGGCACTCAAGCGCGCCGGCCGGTTGCCCTATCCGGTGCAGGTTCTGTACACCGGTGATGAAGAGATCGGTTCCGGCAGCGCCAGACCCCATATCGAAAACGCCGCCCGTGCCGCCCGCGCCGTACTCAATACCGAACCCGGCCGGGCCAGCGGTAACGTGGTCAACGCACGCAAAGGCGGAGCCACGCTGATCATCGAAGTCAGCGGCCGCGCGGCGCATGCCGGGGTCAACCATGCTGACGGAGCCAGCGCCATCGAAGCCCTGGCACGCAAGATCGTCAAGCTGCATGCCTTGACCGATTACCCGGCAGGCATCACCACTAACGTTGGCCTGATATCCGGTGGCACGTCCAGCAACACCGTCGCGCCCAGCGCCTGCGCCCGGCTGGACGTGCGCTTCATCGAACTCAAGCATTGGGATCAAATCTTCAGCGCAATCCAGGCCATCGTCGCCGAAGAAGAACTGATCGGCACCCGCGCCATCCTCAAGGAAGCGACGACTTTTCTACCGATGGAAGCCCATCACAGCGAACGGCTGCTGCACATCTACCAACAAAAAGCGCGTGCGCTGGGTTTCAGCGTCGAAGGCGAATTCACCGGCGGTTGCGCCGACTCCGGATTCACCGCCAGCCTGGGCATTCCAACCCTGTGTGGCCTCGGGCCGGTGGGTGGCAAGGTTCACACCGATCGTGAATATCTGGAGCTGGACACGCTGGTGCCTCGCGCGCAGGCGTTGGTGGCGACCATTCTGGCGGTCGGCGACAGCGTTTGAGGTCATGGGTTTCTACGCGTCACCGAGGCCAGGGTATCCGACAGGTTCACAGGCAGCTCCCGCCGCTGTCGGGTATCACTTCAAGGTGGCGCGAATGGCTTACTCGGGCGAGGCTTTTCACCTGTTCTACTGCGGCAATGACCGAACGTTCGGCCGCCCCGTCTGAAGCAATCGGGTAGACGCAGGGCTGACCAATGGAAAGGCCGTGCAATAAACGCTCATCCAGTTCACCGAGCACGACAAAACAGCAGTCACCCTTGGCCACTCGTACCTCAGCGAGCTGGCCAGGCACCGTGTTCACAGCATCGACATGGATCAGCGCCACATTGTCAAAACAGCTGAAACCCTGATGGATCAAATCAATATGATTGCTATCAAGCCCGCACGCGATGACCACGATACGTGTGCAATTTGAAGGCTCGCGCATCCACTTCAGGGCATGGGTACGACAATCGGCAGCTTGGCTCATAGGCGTTGCCTTTCTTTGGGGGGATTCAACAAGCGAATGGCTGCGGACACTGGCTAAATCACGCCGCGCGCCTGCAGCACGCTTTTCGCCAGACCGCGGGTCGCCGAAAGCACTTGTTCTACCTGTTGATCCATCGCTGCGGTGGATGAGGCTATCGTTCCCAGTTCGACGACGCGCAACGGGTGACCGTGCACGGACCCCAGCCAGGTCAAGCCAGGAACCGTGCCGACTTCGACATCCAGTAAAAAACTTCCGTGGGAGACGCCGCGCAACAGTTGGCTGGCATGGCACGTGTAGGCTCCAGCAGATTGCTCCGCCCGCAACCAGTCGACCATCAACGCCTCGGATTGCTTGACGGCCAGATAAGCCACCTGGTCCCAGTCATCTATCGCCACGTGCAGCTTGTCGATCATGTATTTGGGCAACGTAGCGCTGGTCACGATGACCACTCCGGCATCCGCCGAAGGTTCCTTGATCCAGACTGCGGATTGCGATATCGCATGCATGGCGGTACTCCCGGCAGTTTGGTAGGAGCAGCTTGCTCCGGTCGGCGATCCGACGATGAGGCCGTGACATTCAATATTGATGCCGACTCACCCACCGCTTCATGAGCAAGCGCCCTCCCACAGGTTATTGGCGTTAATCAGCCGTTGCGGAACAGGAAGCTGTAGGCGTTCAGCGCAGGTGCCCCACCCAGGTGCGCGTAAAGCACTTTCGAGCCTTCGGGGAACTCGCCACGGCGGACCATTTCGATCATCCCGTGCATGGATTTGCCTTCATACACTGGGTCGGTCAACACACCTTCAAGGCTGCCGCACAGGCGAATGGCTTCCAGCGTACCTTCGTTGGGCAAACCATATTCCGGGTAGGCGAAGCGTGTATCGAGCACCACGTCGTCTTCGGTGATCTCACGCCCCAGTTCCACCAGCTCGGCGGTGTGCCGGGCGATACGCAAGATCTGTGCCTTGGTCTTCTCGGGCTTGGCCGAGGCATCAATGCCGATAACGTTCTTCGAACGGCCGTCCGCGGCAAAACCGACGACCATGCCGGCCTGGGTACTGCCGGTCACGGAGCAGACCACGATGTAGTCGAACTTGAACCCCAGTTGTTTTTCCTGTTCCCGCACTTCCTCGGCAAAGCCGACGAACCCAAGCCCGCCGTAGGGATGTTCGGAACATCCCGCCGGTATCGGGAACGGCTTGCCACCCCGTTCCACCACGTCGTTCATGGCCTTCTCCCAACTGGGCCGAATACCGATGTCGAACCCTGCAGCGTCCAGTCGTACGTCAGCCCCCATGATGCGGGACATCTCGATATTGCCGACCCGGTCATACACGGCGTCGGAGTAGTTCACCCAGTTTTCCTGGACCAGCACACACTTCATACCGAGGTGGGCAGCGACAGCGGCGACCTGGCGGGTCTGGTTCGACTGGATCCCGCCGATGGACACCAAGGTGTCGCAGCCCTGTTCGAGCGCCTCGGGAATCAGGTATTCGAGCTTGCGCGTCTTGTTGCCGCCAAAGGCCAGGCCACTGTTGCAGTCTTCACGTTTGGCATACAACTCGACCTTACCGCCCAGGTGTTCGCTGAGGCGTTTCAAGGGCGTGATCGGAGAAGGACCGAAGGTCAGCGGATAACGTTTAAAACGATTCAGGTTCATGACTCTGCTCCTTGTTTATTGGACATCCAAGCGCCAGACCCAAAGGCAAAAAAGGCTGCGTTCCAGGTGCTTTCAGAGGGGCTTCGATGAGTTCAATATTAAGAACAAAGCCAAAAATATGTGTTGCAAGTTTCAATCCATTAAAGAAATATAAATCAACCAATACAACCTAAAACCTATTTTTACTGCGTAAAAATCCATATGAACGCAACAAATACCCACAAGAAACTCGGCACATCCGGCTCGGAGCCGCATCCGCTGGACCGGACCGACCGCGCCATTCTCAAGGCCCTGCAGCGAGACGCCTCGATCTCCAATGTGGCACTCGCCGAGAAGGTCAAACTGAGCGCGCCGGCCTGCCTGCGACGAGTCGAACGCCTCAAGCAGGCGGGCCTGATCAAGGGCATTGTCGCGTTGCTGGACAATCAAGCGCTCGATGCAGGGATGGTGGTGTTGATCGGCGTGGTGCTGGACCGCTCGACACCGGAATCCTTCGCAGCCTTCGAAGCCGCGGCGCAAAAGGTGTCCGGCTGCATGGAATGCCATGTGGTGACGGGGGAATTCGACTACTTCATGTTGATACGAACCAAGGACAGCAACAGTTTCAACCGGCTCCACGCGGAGCAACTGCTTTACCTCCCCGGGGTTCGCCAGATTCGCTCGTTCATGGGGTTACGCCAGGTCTTGTCGACAACCCACATCCCCCTTTGAGGCTCAAATCAGCCCGATGCCAGGTTGTATCGACCCGCAAGGCAGGCATTGATTTCGACAAACGCATTTGGACCCTCCCTCCAGAGCGCATGAAAAAGCATCGCCGTAATAACTACGCCATGGATGTTTGCGGGCGTTGACCTCTGTGGCCCGTGGCGACGACTTAGTTACGCCAACTCCCGCTGTTAAATACCGCCAACACCCGTCCTCATTTCAGAGCAGAAACTCTCGCTGCTGCTGTGCGACGCACCCACGCGAATCGTGCACAAGCAGGTGTTTGTGCACTGTCTTTTCCAACCAAACGGTTGTCCTTTCGAACAAAGCGACGCTATTCCGTTCTGCCTAACTTTGACCTTACGGCATATCCAGCAAACTGCGCCGATGAGGTAGCCCATGCATCTTGAACAACAGCAAGTGACCGACGACTTCAGGTTGCTGCATATGCGCGACCTGGCACCTGAAGAGTTCGTTTCGTGGCTGCTCGAGTGGGGGGCATGTGCACTTCGGGCTCGGCAGGCGAGTGCCGCAGGTAAACCTGAGCGTGTGCCTGATCCCAAAATAAAGTGTTCGAATACATCAACTTCCATCAGCAGACAGGGATGTTTCGCGACGCACTACCGGCACGAAGCTGAAAGTAACCTGCACCCACTTCATCACATTCAATAAGCCGCAGCCTGTGACCCGAAAAGTTCGCACAGCCGCCCTATGCAAAGGAACTCCATAATGAAAAAGGTACGTCTGCTGACACTCACCACTGTATTACCGGCACTTCAAGCACAAGCTATCGAAGTGGCTCCTGGAGACTACGAGCAATATCCGGTAGGCGCCACCATCGGCGTCATTTACTACCAACACTCCACGACAGACTCGGCGTATGCAAACGGTCACAAAGTCAGTTCGGACTTCAAACTGACCTCCGACGTCGGCATCCTGCGTTTGCTGCATGTGTACGGGTTGACCGACACCGTCACAATCGATCCGCAATTCCTGCTGCCATTCGGGCACGTTTCCAGCGGCGGAGATGCTTCAACGCTTGGCAATACGAATGGCGTTGGCGACCTAACGCTGGCAGCCCCGGTCAGGTTAAGACTCAACGACGCCCGTGACACTCTTAGCTTCACACCCTACCTGTTCGTACCCACTGGCAACTACGACAGAGACGATCCGCTGAACATCGGCGAGAACCGCTGGAAATTCGAACTACAAGGCGCTTACGTCAAACACTTCACTCAACAATGGGCCATTGACCTGGTTGGCGGAGCTACCTGGTATGGCGATAACAATGACTATGGCGCCAACGCAGACCGGCTCAAGCAGAAGGTTTCTTACGCTACACAGGTGATGGGGCGCTATATGCCCGATGCCACAACGGCGTTCGCCTTAGGCTTCGGGCATCTCTGGGGCGGGGAAACCCGCGTCGATCAAGTCAACCAGAATAACGAAATCGGAACCACGAACTTCCGTGTGACAGCAACTAAGTTCTTCACCGCTAAAGACCAAATCCAACTGCAACTGGGCAAGGACCTCTCCGTAGATAACGGGACCAAGGAAGACTTTCGAATGAACTTGCGTTACGCGCACGTTTTTTAAGCGCCTGTCCGTCTAGACCAAATGGTTGGCGTTGCTAACCAAGCGTGTGCCCGACGGCAGACCTAACCTCGATACTTCGTAAGCCCTTGCAACTTTATCAACCGCGCCGAATCCGGCATTGAGCCAACAAGAATCGCCCTCACACGAAACGGAGAAATCGCATCATGACCGATCAGCAACCATCTATTGAACAACAACCCTCCCTCTATACACGTCTTGGTGGTTATGACGTTATTTATCAGTTCGCGGGCGCAGTTTTGAGGAAAACAATGGCACATCCTGTCATTGGCCACATTTGGGCGCATATGTCCGAGTCGACTTTCCAAAAGGAACATATCAACTTTGTCGACTTTCTTTCCCAACACTGGGGGGGCAGCGCCAAGTATCGCGGGAGAGACATGGTTACCGCCCATCGAGGCATGGGACTTACCGAGGAGCACTGGCAAGCCACGCTCGATTGTCTGGAGGAGTGCTACAACGACTACGACCTGGCGCCGGAGCTACGCAAGGAGGTCAACGACTTTTTGGTCAAATTCAAACCCGCCGTGATCGGCAGCCCGTCCTATCGAGACGTGGTTCTCGCTCACCCCGAAATGGACCCGGCCAAGGGCATGAAAAGCGTTGGCGTTATCTGGCCCAAACACGGCAAGTCCGCTGAACAGGAAACGGTCCCCAGGTTGGAACAGTAAGCCTGCTCGGCCACATGAGCATCGATACCCCCTGGGGCGAAGCAGTCCTCCACAACCAAGTGCCGCTCGGTCACTGGCGCCAGCTTAGGACCAGGCCCCGCAGCGGCGAGCCTCTCGAACAGTCAAATGATCAGAAAAAGACGTCCACGGGCGTCTTTTTTTTGCCTGAAATCCAATAAATACGAGGGTTTCAGGGCTACTGGGGGCTTTTCAGATTTTTTGAGTTCCAGGCTGATGGCCGTGTTGAACGGGGCAATCTGCCGCGCCTCGTCGATGCGTAAGCCACTCGCAGCTCACGAAAGCCTTTCAATCCATTGTCTCGGTGCCCGTACGGCCGAAGACCTGCGCGAGATGGCCGCGCCGTGGCGGATGGAGGACCTGTTCAACCTCACGCTTCGGCTGACTCATCGATTCATACAGGATAAGCAGGCGATTTTCCGCGAGCGGATCGCTTCTAAAGGCTGGCTCTAGCGCGGACTTTGTTGTGCCTCGCTTAACCCGACAGGCCGTATAAAATTGTTTTTCTAAATCATTCTCAACAATAAAAATAGCAAGTTAGCCAACTAACTACTTTCAAACACTCGTCCAAATAGACAATCATTCCGTCCCCATCGCTTAAACAGCAAACCCACCCATAATTTTATTTTCACATATATTTTACATTCCCCTACATATGCTAATGTCATTACGACATCAACGCTGTTCAGCCAGGTTCAAGGAGTGTGTATGACCGGCGTATTGGCATCCGTTAACAGCCGCACCCAGCTGGTCGGTCAGAACCGACTTGAACTGCTGCTATTCCGTTTCAACAATCACCAGCTGTATGGGATCAACGTATTTAAAGTCCGGGAAGTTATACGCTGCCCGAAGTTATCATCGATACCAAAGTCTAATAGCAACATTTGTGGCGTCGCCAACATCCGAGGTGTCTGCATTCCTATTCTTGACCTGGCCATGGCCACTGGGTTGCCCGGCGTCGAGGATCAGGAAAGCGCTTTTATAATACTTACGGAGTACAACAACCGCGTTCAGGGTTTTCTGGTCTATGCGGTCGAGCACATCGTCAATTTGAACTGGGAAGACATCCATCCGCCCCCCAAGGGCAGCGGTGAGAACAATTACCTGACTGCCGTTACACGCACGGATGATCGCCTGGTCGAGATCATCGATGTGGAAAAGGTGCTGACAGAAATCTCGCCATCCTCCGAGGAAATCTCCAGCGGCGTGGTGGAACACGAGGTCAGCCAGCGGGCTAAGCACCTGCGGGTGCTGACCGTGGATGACTCGATGGTCGCGCGTAAGCAAGTGACCCGCTGCCTGGAGACCGTGGGCGTCGAGGTGGTGGCCTTGAACGATGGGCGCCAGGCGCTTGATTACCTGCGGGCCATGCTCGACGAGGGGCGCAAGCCGGAGGAGGAGTTCCTGATGATGATCTCCGACATCGAAATGCCAGAGATGGACGGTTACACCCTGACCGCTGAAATCCGCCACGACCCGCGCATGGCCAAGCTGCACATCGTGCTGCACACCTCACTCTCGGGCGGGTTCAACCAGGCGATGGTCAAGAAAGTCGGCGCCGATGACTTCCTCGCCAAGTTCCGCCCCGATGACTTGGCCGGCCGCGTGGTCTCACGAATCAAGGCGGCCACCCCGAACTGACGCTTTACGACAACAACACTCAAGCCAAGGAGGCTGTAGGGAAACGAATAAGAACAAAATGACAGAGGGCTAATCATGTTGAAATGCAATGAGCTCTACCACCTGACCACCGGCAGTGAAGAAAGACCGTTCTGGAAGGACCGCGCGAATGACGCTCAGCCTGATATCCAGTGCGCCATGGGCTGTGGCGCGCAACCTTCCGATCCGGGGCCGCAACCAGACTCAGGCCTGCCGCAAGAAACGCTGACCGCAGCGATTTCGACCACCCCCACCAGCATGAAAGACGAGCTGGCCGCCGCCCAGGAAATCTGTTCTCGGGCCAAGACCGCCGTTGTCGAGATGTTCAGCCATGCCCGCATGGGCCGCTCCCTGGAGCTCGAACAGGTCGGCGCGCTGGTGGACGATATTTCTGCTTCGATCGCACGCCACCCCAATGCCTTTATCAGCCTCGCACGCCTTAAAAGCATCGACGATTACACCTATATGCACTCGGTCGCCGTGTGTGCCCTGATGATTGCCCTGGGTAATCAATTGGCCCTGCCGGCGCCATTGATTCGCCGGGCGGGGCTGGCCGGGCTGCTGCACGACATCGGCAAAATGGCCATCCCGGGCGCCATCCTCAACAAGCCGGGGCGCTTGAGCGGCGACGAATTGCAGCTGGTTCGCACCCATCCGCTGGAAGGTGAGAAAACCCTGGTGGCGACAGCGCAGATGTGCGAAATGGTCGTGGACGTGTGCCTGCATCATCACGAAAAAGTCGACGGCACGGGCTACCCCCATCAACTGGCGGGAGAACAAATCAGTCTTTTTTCTCGAATGGCCGCGGTGTGTGACGTCTATGATGCGATCACCTCGGACCGTTCCTATAACCAGGGTTGGGACCCTGCGGTCGCCATCCAGCAAATGTCGACCTGGGACGGGCATTTCGATGATGAGGTATTCCGGGCATTCCTGAAGTCCGTGGGTATCTACCCCGTCGGTTCTATCGTGCAATTGAAAAGCGGCAGCATTGGCGTCGTCATCGAACAACATGCCGACTCATTATTGACGCCAAAAATAAAGTTATTCTTTCTTCCGGTTTTAAATATTTACATAACCCCCCGAATAATCGACTTGAGTGATCCGGCACAAACCGACCGAATCATTGCGCGGGTGCCCCCGCAGCGCTATGGCTTTAAAAATACCGAGCGTTTATGGCTCGACGATACCGCTCACGAACAGCACTGAACCAATAAGCTGTACCGCATATATCTATGCGTAAGCAGCCCATGATTAAGCGTTAAGCCTTGCGTGCAAAACAACACTCGAATACCGACATCCCATTATGTTGGTAACTACTAGCACGGGCAGGAAATACCATGAAATTCAACTCATTGCAGACGCGCATATGCTTCACCGCCGGACTCTGCCTGTTTATCTCGTGCGCGAGTCTGGTCTTATATGGGCTTTATTCCTCGAATGCCAACCAGGCCTATGTGGGCACTGAAGTTTCCGCATTGATTGAAAGCGCCACCATCCGTGAAGTGCAAAACCTCGCGGAGTCCCGCGCCAACGTCATTAAGGCAAAGTTGCAGAATGCCTTGAATGCCGCGCGCGCACTGGCTGATGTGCTGGGGGCCAGCAAGGCTGCACAAAGCCCGTTGACGCTGGGCCGGGATCAAATCAATACGATGCTACTGAGCGTGCTCAAGGACAACCCCGACTTCAACGGCACCTATTCGTGCTGGGAACCGGATGCGTTGGACGGCCAGGATCAGGCATTTCGTAACAACGAGGGCGGTAACAACCCGTTGACCGGCCGTTTCACTCCTTATTGGACGCGCAGTTCGGATGGCCACATTGCCGTGCAGCCACTGGTCGAGTATGACTCCGATGCCCGTCATCCCAACGGCGTGCCCAAGGGTGGCTGGTACTCGGGCCCTCGGGATACCCAGAGGGAAAGCGTGCTGGACCCGATCCCCTACGTGGTGCAAGGCAAGAATGTATGGCTGACAACCCTCTCGGTGCCGATTACCGCGAACGGCAAGTTTTACGGGGTGGTGGGTGCTGACTTCGATATCTCGTTCATCCAGAAACTCAGCGAGCAGATGTCCGCCGACCTGTATGGCGGCAACGGCTCCGTATCGATCCTGAGCCATCAAGGGTTGGTGGTGGCTGACAGTAAACGGCCGGAACTGATCGGCCAACCGTTGAAGACGCTGCTGCCCGACACCTGGGACAAGGTGCTGGCCAATGTGCAGAAAGGCCAGGGGGACAGCCGACTCAACCAGGACTCCCAGGAAATCGAAGTGCAGATGCCCATCACCCTGGGCCGCAGCGAAAAACCTTGGGCCATCCTGATCCACTTGCCCAAGGCAGTGGTCATGAGCCAGGCCATAGCCCTGGAAAAGGAACTGCAATCACGCGGCGTCAAGAGCAGCATCTGGCAGGTGTCGGTTGGCGTGGCCATTTCCCTGCTGGCGCTGCTTGCACTGTGGTTTGCCACCGCGAAAATCGTCGGGCCGATTCGTGAAGCCGCCGCCTTGGCCGCCAACATCAGCCTGGGGGACTTCTCGCGTCGTCTGGTGCAAAAATCCGAAGATGAAGTCGGCCAATTGTCCTTTGCCTTGAACGATATGTCGGAAAGCCTGCAACGCCAGGTGCGGGTGGCCGAACGCATCTCCGAAGGAGACCTGGACCTGGAAGTGCGCCTGTCCTCGCCCAACGACACCTTGGGCAAATCCCTGGAGAAAATGGTCGGCAACTTGAACGCCTTGATCTCCCAGGTGCAGGCCAGCGCCACGCAAATCACCGGCAGCTCGACGCAGGTCACCGAATTGAGCCAGTCACTCTCCGACGGGGCCTCCAACTCGGCGTCATCCATCACCGAAATCAGTGCGGTCATGACCCAAATGGCAGCGCAGACCAGCGACAACGCCGCCAACGCCAAAAAGGCCGATGAGCAATCCCAGGCGTCGCGTGCCGACGCGGGGGAAAGTGACAAGCTGATGAGCGAATTGATTGCAGCCATGGCCGAGATCGACAATTCGGGCAAGGACATCACCGCCATCATCACCACCATCGACAACATCGCCGCCCAGACCAACCTGTTGGCCCTGAACGCTGCGATCGAGGCGGCACGCGCCGGGGAACTGGGCCGCGGTTTCGCCGTGGTCGCCGACGAGGTCAGGAGCCTGGCCGCCCGTAGCGCGGAAGCAGCCCAGCAAACAGCCGCGCTGATTGCCGACTCGTCGACCAAGACCCAGCGCGGCATGGTGATTGCCGGTCGTACCGCCGACTCACTGAGGAACATTGTCAGCGGTACCAGTGCTGTCTCAAGCCTGGTGTCGCTGATCTACCAAGCCTCCAGTGAACAGGCGTCCGGTTTGCAACAGGCCAGTATCGGCCTGGAGCAGATCGATGAAGTCACCCAGCAGAACCAGGTCAACTCCCAGCAATGCGCGGTGGCTGCCAGGAACCTGTCAGAACGGGCCAACTCCATGCAGCAAGGGTTGAGCCGCTTTAAAGTCAAAGCCTCGTAGCACCTGCAACGGCGCCAGGGGGCACTGTTCCCCTGGCCCGATACAAGAAACTCCTTCCCTATTCATGAAATATTAAGATTTGCCTCCCTATACTCACCGATTGCGCGCCGTTCCCCCGAACGGCCACTGCTCCGGTAGCCCGCCCCATGACGCGTCCCGTTCCTCTGCTACTCCTGCTGGCTGGTCTGTTGTTCTTCTTTGCGCTGGGTAACCATGAATTGCAAGGCTCCACCGAAGCCCGCGTCGCCGGGATCGCCATGGCCATGCATTTGGACAATGATTGGGTGGTGCCCCGGCTGTTTCGCGAGCCCTTCCTGGAAAAACCACCCCTGAGCCTTTGGCTGGACGCCGGGGCGATTCGCCTGTTTGGCGGCACACCCGGGGCGGTGCGCCTGGCGTCCGCGTTTGCCGGATTGTTCAGCGTGATGTTGCTCTATGGAATGCTGCGCAAGTTCGGGCGGCCGAAAACACTGGCGTTCTGCGCGGCGTTGATCCTGGCGACCATGGCCAGTTACTGGAGCAATGTGCGCGGGGTGGGTGAGGATGCCTTGCTCAGCCTGGGCGTGACCACCGCACTGCTGGCGTTCTACCAGGCGATGCGCCCCGAATCCGAGCGGCCAGGCTCCACAGCCTGGGCTTGGGCGTTGTTTACCGTTGGGATGGCAATCGCCACCCTGAGCAAAGGCGTGCTGGGCCTGGCGATGCCCGGCATTGTGATTTTTGTCTACCTGGCCAGCACCAGCCTGATGGACAAACGCCTGCGCATCGGTGATTGGCTCCGCCCGGCGCTGTTCACCTTGCTGGCATTGGTACCGTTGCTGATCTGGCTGGGCTTCCTGTTCCAGCGCGGCGGCATGCAGGCCGTGGGCGAAGTGCTGTGGACCAACAGCGTCGGGCGGTTCAGCGGCTCGTTCGTCGAAGCCGGGCACTACGAACCCTTCTACTACTACCTGGTGAAACTGCCGGAAGCGTTTTTGCCGTGGAATATCCTGGTGTACCTGGGCCTGTGGCACTTTCGTAAAAGCCTGGTGCGCAACCGTTACCGCCTGTTCTTCAGCGTGTGGCTGGTGGCGCAATTCACGCTGCTGACCCTGGCCTCAAGCAAACGCACGGTTTACCTGATGGCGTTGACGCCGGCCGCCGCGGTGCTGGCGGCGGAATATGCGCGAGTGCTGCTCGAATGGCTGAAGGCTAACAAGCCGGCGCTGTACCAACACCATCGGCGCGTGGTTGGCGGTGCCTTCACGTTGCTCATCGCCTGCTACCTGGGCGCTGCATTCTGGTACGCGCCCAAGGCTGACGAGCGCCAGTCATTCGTGCCGGTGATCAGTCAGATCCAGGCACTGCAAGCCGAGGGTAAAGAGGTGGTGTTGTTCCAGCCCAACGAGCGAATCGACGGGGCGAGTGTGTTCTACCTGCAGGCTTACTTGCCGATCCTGCAAACCGAGCCGCAGCTGCGCAGTTACCTGGCCGCCAAACCCGGCAACGTTGCGTTGCTGGATCGCACCGAGCAACTGAGCGGCAAGGTGACGGTGATCAAGGAGATGGCAATCAATCGCCAGCCTTACTACTTCATCGAGCAGTAAGGCCGGCACGGGGCATCAGTGCTTGGTGAGTTTGTCCAGGTAACCCATGGCAAACGCCGAGACCACGAAGGTCATGTGGATGATCACGTACCACATCAAGTGCTGCGGATCGACGTTCTTGGCGTCCATGAAGATGCGCAGCAAGTGGATGGAGGAAATCGCCACGATGGAAGCCGCCACTTTCATCTTCAGCGACGAAGAGTCCATGGTGCCCAACCAGTTGAGCTTTTCCTTGTTGTCATCGATATCCAGCTGCGAGACGAAGTTCTCGTAGCCGGAGATCATCACCATCACCAGCAAGCCGCCGACCAGGGCCATGTCGATCAACGACAGCAGCACCAGGATCAGTTCGGACTCGGCCATCGAGAACACGCTCGGCAGCAGGTGAATCACTTCCTGGAAGAATTTCAGCGCCAGCGCCAGCAACCCCAGGGACAAGCCGAAATAGATCGGCGCCAGCAGCCAACGCGAGGCGTACATAGCATTTTCGATAAAGCGTTCCATTGGTTCTCACACAGCTTGGCTAGAAATGGCGGCGAGTATACCAGCCGCCACCAAGCACCTGTAACCGCGAGAAAACTGACCTGGGCGGCATCTGTAAGAGAATTTTTCTGCTAGTGTCGAGCCCATCAACTCGGCTTCGATGATGTCGGACAGGAAAATTCAAATGATGGATGTGCGATCCCCTTTGGCCCGTTTTGGCCTGTGTGCGGCGTTGCTGATGATCGGCGGCTGCTCACCCAGTGATGAGCAGAAGCAGGCCACCCTCGAAGAGAAAACCGCAAAGTTCGAACAGTCGCTCGACAGTATCCAGGACCCCAAGCTGCGCGACGCCATCGCCGACCTCGGCGGCTCGCTGCTGTTGCTCGAACGGGCGCGCGCCAAGCTCGCCAGCAAGCCCATCGAGACCGAATACGGCGAAGACAGCCTCGCCCTGCTCAAGCACTACCCCACGCCCCAGGCCCTGGTCGACACCTATATCAACGGCTTGTTCGTGCTGCGCAAGACCTCCCACTCCGACTACCTGACCGATCTGCAGCCGATCTTCCCGTTCAATTTCAATACACCGGACCAGTTCCCGTTTCCTCACGGCCTGGAGTGGCAGTCCGTCACCTTGAGCAACAACAAAGTCATCCCGTTCCAGCCGGAATGGTCGGAGACCGATCCCGGCATCCAGTTGAGCCCCAGCAGTTCCAACCTGACCAACCCCGATGACCTGACGGTGACCTACCCGTTCATCGATGGCATCGAGACCGAAAACAAGAGCCAGCCGCAGCCCGTCCGCCTCAAGGGCACGGTGGAAGTGATCGCGCCGGGCAAGGTGTTGACGTTCGATTTGTCGAAGCAGGACGTGGGCCACAAGCGCACTGAAGGCAATATCACCGTCAACCTGATGTTGCTTGAGAAGAACTACGCCGAGATCGAACTGACCAACAGCGAACCGCTGGCGCCACAGGTCGGTGAGGATTCCCCCAACCCCTTGCTGGTGCAAGCACGTGACAGCACCGGGCAATTTCTCACCCGTTCCGGCTCGATCAATGAAAGCAACGCGCAGGTGGCCTTCTACGAGAAACAATTGGCGCAGATGCAAAAGCAGAAGGTCTGGTCGGATGCGTTTGAAAAGCAGCTGACCGAGGAGCAGAAAGCCTTCGAACACAAGCAGAGCAGTCATTACGCCAAGGTGTATTTCAATGGCCTGATCGACAACCTGCAAATCAACGTGCTGGATTTCTCCACCGCCACCGTCACCCGCAAGGACCTCGACCTGCCGGTACTGCGCTTCGACAAGAACAGCCTGCAACAAACCGTACAGGCCCTGCCGATGCCGGTCACCGTGTATGACGACGGCGCCGCCGCCTGGCTCAAAGGCGCGACGATGACCGAGGAGCAACTGAAAAACAGCGTCACCATCAGCCAGTCCGTCGACGACGCCAGTGCCGCGCATATCGTGTTCGATCACCCGTTCACCTTTAATGACGAACTGGTGGGCAACGAGCGCAATAGCAGCGAGTCGCCAGTGACGTTCTTCGCCGCCGATGAGAAAGGCGAACGTGGGGAGCCCATCGAGTTGCCGACCGAAGCGTATGAATTGAACCCGGCGCGCGGCACGCTCACCTACGACCTTAACCTGTTCCCGGAAAACCCGGCCTATGTGGTGGGTTCGATCCCGCTGTTCCTGGCAACGATCGAGAAAGGCGAGATCGATGTGACCAAGCTGCCCAAGGGCCTCTCTCTGAAGGACAACGCGCTGGTTGTCGACCAGAAAGAATTCCCCGCCGACAGCTGGCGTTTCTACGCCAAGGACGCCAGCGGCAATTACCTCAAGGAAATTCTCGGCGTGAGCCACCGCGCCGAGGAATACGGCACGGCGTTGTTCGATGTGCATTACTTCTATGGCCAGCCGACCGCACTGGAAAGCTATCAACGCACTGACCTGAGCACCGTGCAATACGGTTTCGAGGTCAAGCTGGACAAGCCCGAGGGCAAATGACCGAGCTTACAGGGCCAGACACTCCTGGCTGCCATTGAGCTGGCGTAAATGAGCCTGCATATGCAGACACCATATTTGCGGATCTGGCACCAGCTCATAGCCATGCAGGGTGAGGCTATCCACAATCGATTGCAGCATGTTTTCTGCCACGAAGGGCCCATGGAACGGGCCCTGGGACTTGATGGTGGAAGGCTGCTCGCCGGTCATTCCGGCGGCAAATAGCAAGGTCCACATCCCGTTATCCCCCGCGAGAGGGCGAATGGAACATTCAATACGGGTAACCAGGCCCAGGCACTGGCGGGTAAGGCAAAGGTTGCGCGGCATGGCGGCGACCCTCGGTAGATCGGTGTTCAGCCCCGATGACACGGCGAGACTGTCTCTATCCTGCGACTCCTGTGGAGATCCCTAAGCTCAGAATAGAAGAAAACCACGACAAACCAAGGTTGTAGGGACCAACGGCGTTGCGCTCTCAGGCGGGAGTCAATTTAGTGACGAACCTGCTTAACCCGTGGCGAGCGGGCCTGCTGTGGCAAACAGGCTGTTGCGGCGAGCGGGCTTGCCCCGCGTTGGGCTGCGCAGCAGCCCCAGTAAGACCGCCGCGGCGTGCCAGTCAGGTTGCGTCGCTTGGTTTTGGGGCTGCTGCGCAGCCCAACGCGGGGCAAGCCCGCTCGCCACAACAGCCCATTAAGTCGGCTTGGCTTCCGCCAGTGCATGCTGCGCCAGCTCTTTCTCAGCCTCCTTCAAGTCCTCCTCGCTGATCATCTCGGCAATCGCACGCAAACGCTCGACCACCCGCGCATTCACCGAGCCCTCGGGGAATTGCCCTTCAGCGTCCGGCTCGCCAGCCGGCTCGCCCACCAGCAGGCTCAAGGCCTCATCCGCCTGACGCACCGCGTAGATGTGGAATTGCCCGGCACGCACGGCCTGCAACACCTTCTCATCGAGCATCAGCGTGGCGACGTTGGCCTGGGGAATGATCGCCCCTTGCTGGCCGGTCAAACCGCGTGCCTCACACAGGCGGAAGAAGCCTTCGATCTTCTCGTTGACCCCGCCCACCGCCTGCACTTCACCAAACTGGTTGATCGAGCCGGTGATGGCAAAGCACTGCTTGAGCGGCGTCTTCGACAGCGCCGAGATCAAGGTGCACGCCTCGCCCAGGGACGCACTGTCGCCGTCCACGTAACCGTAGGACTGCTCCAGCGCGATACTCGCGGAAATCGCCAGCGGGAATTCCTGCGCATAACGGCTGCCCAGGTACCCGGTCAGGATCATCACGCCCTTGGAGTGAATCGGCTGGCCGAGGTTAACTTCACGCTCGATGTCGACAATGCCGCTGCCGCCTGGGTACACCGTGGCGGAAATCCGCGCCGGCACGCCAAACGCCGAATCACCGACCTCCAGCACCGTCAACCCGTTGCACTTGCCGACGGCCGCGCCGGCGGTGTCGATCAGGATCACCCCGGCGAGCATGTCGTCGAGAATCCGCGCCGACACCCGCCCGGTGCGCGTGGCCTTGGCCTTCAGCGCGCGTTCGATATGGCCGGCATCGGTCATGTCGTCACCCGCCAGGTGACGAATGAAATCCGCCTCGCTCACCAACTGGAACAAGTCACCAATGCGCGCCGACAAGCGCCCCTGATGCTCCGCCAACCGAGCACTGTAGGTAGCCAGCCGCGCCACCGCGTCCGACGTCAAAGGCGCCATGCCTTCTTCCGAAGTACGGGTTTTGAGCAACTGGGCGAACTGCTCCAGGCTTTCGTCGACCATCGGGATGTCTTCGTCGAAATCCACCAGGACGCGGAACATCTCCTGGAAGTCCGGATCGGCGTCCTGCAACGCGTAGTACAGCTGGCGTGAACCGATGATGATCACCTTGACCTGCAACGGGATCATCTGCGGGTTAAGGGTCACGGTCGCCAGGCGGCCCAGCTCACCCAGGGGCGACTCCATCTTCAACTTGCGCGACTGCAGGGAACGCTTGAGGGCGTCCCACACAAACGGCTCGCTGAGCATTTTCTCGGCTTCCAGGATCAGGAACCCGCCGTTGGCCCGATGCAAGGCACCCGGGCGCAACTGGCGATAGGTGGTGTAGAGCGCGCCCTGGTCGGTGCTGTATTCGATACGGCCGAACAGGTTGTCGTAGGTCGGGTGCGGTTCGAACACCACCGGCGCGCCGCCATTGACCGGATGCCCCACCACCAGGCTCGGGCAGTACTGCTCTTCGAGCAGCTTGCGGGCCTGGGCGTCGGTCTTGGCGTCGTCCACCAATTGCTCGACCACGGTCTTCAACAAGTACACCTGCATGGCTTGCAGGTAGCCGCACACAGCGGCGTTCTCCGCGTACTTTTCCGACAACGGCGACAGCAACGGCTGGAGGGCCAGGGTGATGGTTTCTTCGTTGAACTGGCGCAGTTGGTTGTTGGACTCGCGCTTCCATTGCGGCAGGCTGGCCAACTCTTCGTTGAGGCGTTCTTCCAGTTCGGAAATATCGGTGTGGAAACGCTCGCGATCGACTTCCGGCAGCTGCGAGAACTCGGCCTCGTCCAGCGCCCTGCCGTCGAGCATCGGGGTGAAGGCGATGTTGGAGCTGTCGCGGTACAGCGCCACGTCTTTTTCCAGGGCCAGGCGTTCAATCACGTCCAGGGCCTTGTCGTAGCGCTGGTTGAAGGCACGGTCGATCGCGCTTTTGCGCTGCTGGTACGTCGGGTGCTCAAAGACCGCCGGGAAGGTCGCCACCAGGTTGTCGATCAAGCCGTTGATATCGCTGATGAACGCCGCCGCGCCGCCCGCAGGCAGTTCCAGCGCACGCGGTTCGCGGGGCTCATCGAAGTTGTTCACGTAGACCCAGTCTGCCGGGGTCTGCAGGCGTTTGCCTTCGGCCTTCAGGTAGCGTTTGACGAACGAAAAGCGGCCGGTGCCCGGCTCGCCCATGACAAACACATTGTAACCGGGGCGTGGCATGGCCACGCCAAACTGCAAGGCTTCAACCGCACGTTCCTGGCCAAGCACACCGCGAAAGGGCTCCAAGTCATTGGTGGTCGAGAAGCTGAACTGTTCAGCGGAGAAAGGGCGAGTCAGCGCTTCGGGCGCTAGACGCAGGCTGGCAGCAACAGGATCAGGCATCGGGCTTCCTTACATCAGGCGGGGCAGATGACGGCATTCTGGCTCCCGGTTGCGCGCTCTGGCAAGGCGCGCTTTTTGTGAAAGCCTGGACACGGCATGCGTCCTACAAAAAAAACGCGACAACTCTGATTGTTTTATAAAAAATCACGGAACCCCTGGAACCTGCCTAAACTCCAAACTGCGCGGGCCGGACTAATAACTGGCCCCTAAGGCGCTATGAAGTGCCTGAACCCTTGTCCATTGGTTTGCACACAAAGAGAAAAAAGCTATGAAACGGATCCTTCTCGGTACTCTCTTCACCGTCGTCTCCCTCAATGCAATGGCTGAAGCACCAGGCGGCCCGAACTGCGGTTGGGGCAACATGCTGTTTGAAGGCCAGCGCGGTACTCCAGCGCACTTCCTGGCGTCCACCACCAACGGTACTTCGGGTAACGCCACCTTCGGCATGACCTCGGGCACCAACGGTTGCAGCACCAACAGCGCCCTGACCTACGGCGGCAAGTCCTGGATTGCCATGAATGGCATGATGAACGAGCTGTCCGAAGACATGGCCAAGGGCAATGGTGAAGCACTGACCACCTACGCCGTGGTACTGGGCGTTGCCCCAGAAGATCGCGAACACTTCGCGGCCGTGACCCACGAGCACTTCCAGCAAATCTTCAGCAAGGCTGACGTCACCGCTGACGACGTGCACAACAACACCCTGGCTGTACTGAAAAGTGATGCCCGTCTGGCGAAATACGCTACCCAGGCTTAAGCTCGACCTGCCCGCGCCCTCCAAGGCGCGGGTTTTAATTTTGGACCCGCCCCCCCTTGGGTCTTACTTTTCCCGACTTAAGTTGCCCCTATGCTCAAACGCTTTGCCTGGATGGCACTCTTCGCCTGCGCCCCGCTGTACGCGGCCCCGCACATTGATGACCAACGTTTGCAGCAACTGGCCAATGATCCGTTCTGGTTGTCCCTGGGCCATTACGAAGCCGGCAAGATCAGCGGCTGGCGCAGCTATGTCAGCGACAAGAAATTCTTCCTCGCATCCGACGGCGCCCACCACCCGGACGCCGAACTCAAGGCCACCGTTGAAGCGCTGTACGCTCCGGCCAGCCTGGGTGAAAAACACGCCCAATGCGTTTACCCCGCACGTACCCGCTGGCTCAAGGATCAGTTGCAACTGACCGACCTGCCCGCGCTGGACTGCACCGAATTCAAGCAATGGTTCAAGGATGTCGCCCCCCACAGCGCGGTGATGATCTTCCCGGCGGCCTACCTCAACAGCCCGTCCTCCATGTTCGGCCACACCTTGCTGCGCATCGACCAGGCGGATGTACAAAGCAACAACACCGCCCTGCTCAGCTACGCGATCAACTTCGGCGCCTATATCGAAGGCTCGGACAACAGCATCCTCTATGCCTGGAAGGGCCTGATGGGCGGCTACCCAGGCCTGTTCGCACTGGTGCCCTACCAGGAAAAACTCTCCGAATACCGCAGCCTGGAAAACCGTGACCTGTGGGAGTACCGCCTGAACCTCACTGAAGTCGAGACCAAGCGCATGGTCGAACACGTGTGGGAACTCAAGCAGATCCAGTTCGACTACTTCTTCTTCGACGAAAACTGCTCTTATCGCCTGCTCGAACTGCTGCAAGTGGCCCGACCCGGCCTGCGCCTGACTGAACAGTTCCCGCTCACCGCGATCCCGACCGACACGGTCAAGGCGGTGAAAGAGGCCGGGCTGGTCGAGAAAATCGACTACCGGCCGTCCCGTGAGCGCGAGCTGCTCGAACGCGCCAAGCCGCTGGACAGCGATGAACAGCAATGGGTACTGAAAGTCAGCGATGACCAGAAGCAATTGCAGGAGCCTGCGTTCAAAGCCCTGCCCCGCGAACGCCAGGCCCTGATCATCGACGCCGCCTACCGCCTTGGCCGCTACCGCGCCAACGGCCTGGAGCGCGACACCGAACGCTCCCAGCGCAGCTTCGAATTGCTGCGCGCGATCAACCAGAACCCCGCGCCCGACCTGAAGGTCGAGCGCCCCGGCCTGCCCGAGAACGGCCATGAGTCGCGCACCTGGCAGGCCGGCATCGGTACCCGGGGTGACAAGACCTTCGGCGAATACGGCCTGCGCATGGCCTACCACGACCTCAACGACAACGCAGAAGGTTTCCCTCTCGGCGCGCAGATTGAAATCCTGCAAATGAAACTGCGCCAGTACGAAGGCAACCACTGGCAACTGCAGCAACTGGACCTGGCCACCATCCGCTCGCTGACGCCTCGCAACGCGTTGCTGCAACCGTGGTCATGGCAAGTCACCGGCGGCCTGGAGCGCGTACCGGGCAAACACGACGACGAAACCCTCGTGGCCCACGTCAACGGTGGCGCCGGTGGCACCTGGCAACTGAGCGATGACATGCTCGGCTTTGCCCTTGGCACCGTGCGCGTGGAACACAACAACGACTTCAGCGAAGCCATCTCCCCCGCTGCCGGCTTCAATACTGGCGTGCTGTGGAAAAACCCGCTGGGCAACCTGAGCCTGGAAGCCAAGGGTGATTTCTTCACCAATGGCGAAGTGCGCCGCAGCCTCAGCTTGAACCAACAGTGGGAACTGTCACGCAACCTCGGCCTGCGCCTGAGTGCCCAGCGTGAGTACAGCCACTTATCGACGCCGGTGAATGAAGTGATGCTTGAGGTGAAGTGGTATCACTACTGATTAAAGCCTGGCGATGCTCAAAAATGTGGCAGGGGATTGGCCCCCAGATTTTTTTGTTAGCATGGCCCGCACAATCAGGAGTTCACTCAACATGGCCGTTACCTGCACCACCCTTGAACAAGTCCGCGACAACATCGACCGCCTCGACCAGCAAATCGTCACCCTGCTGGCCGAGCGCGGCCGCTACGTCTCCCAGGCCGCACGCTTCAAAAAAGACACCGATGGCGTCAAGGCCCCGCAGCGGGTGGAACAGGTGATCGCCAAGGTGCGGGACCTGGCGCAGACCGTGGACGCCAATCCCGAGGTGACCGAACAGGTCTATCGCGCGATGATCGCGGCGTTTATACAGCAGGAATTGGCGGAACATGCGGTCCTGACAAAAGCGGCAGAGCCGCACAGCTAATCCAGTCAGTTAAGGCGGAACACTGAAACTGTGGCGAGCGGGCTTGCCCCGCGTTGGGCTGCGAAGCAGCCCCAATAAGGCCACCGCGCTTATCCAGGCATATTAAATCGCCAGGTTTTGGGGCTGCTGCGCAGCCCAACGCGGGGCAAGCCCGCTCGCCACAGGTTACTTAGTGTTTGCTCGTTCTATCTCTTAACTGACAGGCATTAGGGCTTGCCACACGGGCAGCGCTTCTCGTTGCCATCGCTTGGGTGACGTCATCCCCTACCGCCAACACATTTCTCACCGCCCTTTCACACCGCCCCGACAAATCCCTATCTAGACTTCCCGTATCAGCCGTGAAACGGCCAGGGAGCAAGCGATGTGGCGGTATGCAGTGATGCTGTGTGCAGTGGTGGTGATGTCGGGTTGCCAATCAACCCATCAGGAGTTGCTGGCCAAGGGGTATCCACCGGCCTTTGCCGATGGTTTTGATGACGGTTGCAGCAGCGGTCGCCAGGCTGCCGGGGTGATCACCGGGGAATTTCGCAAGAACGTGCCGCGCTATTTGAAAGACCGTCTGTATGCAGAAGGCTGGGAAGATGGTTTCCGCCAGTGCAAGGCCATGCGCGAAAACGAAGAGTTACGCGACTACAAGGACAATCACTGGGATGACCGCGAGCGCGCCTGGCAGCAGGAGAAAGACCGCGACGCGGGCAGGGCTTATCGCTCGCAATAGGTCGTTTTCAGATATCCATCGAAACTAAAGCGCGGCGACCATGGCCCAAGCTCCATAGAGGGAGAACGTCATGAGCCGAGCTTTTGTAAACGAAGACAACGCAGCCGCCCAGGCCGATCTGCCGGTAGAACGCCAGGTCAGCGCGCAACCCAACCGCCTCACCGCGCAAGGGTTGGCGCAGTTGCAGACCAAGGTCGCGCAGTTGCAGCAGGCATACAGCATCGAATCCGCCAAGGGCGAACAGGCCGACAAGCAGCGCCAGGCTGACCTTGAGAGGGATTTGCGTTATTTCAACCAGCGGGTGCAGAGCGCCCAAGTGGTTGCGCCGGCCACTTCCACCGACAAGGTGCAGATCGGCAGCTGGGTCACCTTCGCCAATGAACAGGACCAACAACAACGCATCCAGCTGGTGGGCGAAGACCAGGCCGATGCCCACGCTGGCTTGATCAACTGGGGTTCGCCCCTGGGCCGCGCCTTGCTCGGCGCCCAGGTGGGCGACGAGGTACTGTGGCAGCGCCCCGTCGGCGACCAGTTGATCGAAGTAGTGCTTATCGAGCCCGAAGCCTAGACGATGCCCTGCGCCAGCATCGCGTCGGCAACTTTCACGAAGCCCGCGATGTTTGCACCCTTCACGTAGTTGACTCGGCCGTTCTCCTCACCGTAATGCACGCAGGCGTGGTGGATCGACTGCATGATGTTGTGCAGCTTGCTGTCCACTTCGCCAGCGGTCCATAGCAGGCGCATGGCATTCTGCGACATTTCCAGGCCACTCACCGCGACGCCACCGGCATTGGACGCCTTGCCAGGGGCGAACAGGATGCCCGCCTCGATAAAGATATCCACAGCCTCCAACGTCGCCGGCATATTGGCGCCTTCGGCCACGCAGATGCAGCCGTTGCGCAGCAGGGTGCGGGCCGCTTCGGCGTCGAGTTCGTTCTGGGTGGCACAAGGCAACGCGATATCGCAGGCCAGCTCCCAAGGGGTTTTGCCTTTGCGGAATTCCAGGCCAAAGCGTTCGGCCAGTTCACTGATACGACCGCGCTGGACGTTTTTCACTTCCAGCAGCGCCAACCATTGTTCCTCGGTCAAACCGCTTTCGGCGTACAGGGTGCCTTCGGAGTCGGACAGGGAGATCACCTTGCCGCCCAGGTCCATGACCTTGCGCGCCGCGTATTGCGCCACGTTGCCAGAGCCGGACACCGCCACGCGCTTGCCTTCAACCCGCAGGCCGTCGCGCTTGAGCATTTCTTCAGCAAAGTACACACAACCGAAACCGGTGGCTTCAGGGCGGATCAGGCTGCCGCCGTAGGTCATGCCCTTGCCGGTCAGCACCGAGGTGAACTGGTTGCTCAGGCGTTTGTACTGGCCGAACAGGAAACCAATCTCGCGAGCGCCCACACCGATGTCGCCAGCCGGAACGTCCACGTCCGCGCCGATATGGCGGTACAGCTCGCTCATGAACGCCTGGCAGAAACGCATGACTTCAGCGTCGCTCTTGCCCTTGGGGTCGAAGTCCGAGCCACCTTTACCGCCGCCCATGGGCAACGAGGTCAGGGAATTCTTGAAGGTCTGCTCGAAGGCGAGGAACTTCAGCACGCCCAGGTTTACCGACGGGTGGAAGCGCAGACCGCCCTTGTAGGGGCCGATGGCGCTGTTCATCTGGATGCGGAATCCGCGGTTGACCTGAACCTTGCCGTGATCATCCACCCACGAAACCCGAAAGGTAATCGCACGCTCCGGCTCGCAGATGCGCTCCAGGATGCCCGAAGCCAGGTAGTGAGGATTGGCTTCGAGAAACGGCCACAGGCTGCGCAGGACTTCTTCTACCGCCTGGTGGAATTCCGGCTGGTCGGGGTCGCGTTTTTTGAGGCGGGCAAGGAAGGATTCGACGGATTCGATCATGAAAAGTCTCGGCAAATTGATTGTTTTTGAATGAGATTGAGCCGGACTTTATCAATTCATGTCGCACCGCGACAGGGCAAAATGTCGCCTTTGTGAATTTAAATGGTGCATTAGATATAAATAAACCGCGAAAACGGGGATTTTTCGCACTTAAAAAGGGATTTCAAAGCCCGGTCATGCACCAATAGGAAAATAGCTATCTGGGGCCCGCGCCCCAACGCCGGTAGGAGCGAGCTTGCTCGCGAAAAACGTCAACGATAACGCGTACTTCCTGAATCAACGCGGCGCCTGTGCGTTTTCGCGAGCAAGAACTAGGCGCCCCCCTCGCTCCTACAAAAAAGCCTTAACTGACTGGCACCAGGGCAAGCCCCTGCCACATTTGATCGGTGTGGGTCAGGAAAAACGCGCAAAAAAAAAGCGGAGCCCGAGGGGCTCCGCTTTTTTCAAACCAGCCGGATCAGGCCAGTTTTTTGTGCCGTACACGGTGCGGCTGGGCAGCAGCTTCACCCAAACGCTTTTTACGGTCCGCTTCGTACTCGGTGTAGTTGCCTTCGAAGAACACTGCTTGCGAGTCGTCTTCGTACGCCAGGATGTGGGTCGCGACGCGGTCAAGGAACCACCGATCGTGAGAGATCACAATGGCGGCGCCTGGGAAGTCCAGCAGGGCTTCTTCCAGGGAACGCAGGGTTTCAACGTCGAGGTCGTTGGACGGTTCGTCGAGCAGCAGCACGTTGCCGCCCTCTTTCAAGGTCAGGGCCAGGTGCAAGCGACCGCGCTCACCACCGGACAGGTCCTTGACGAACTTCTGCTGGTCGCCGCCCTTGAAGTTGAAACGGCCAACATAGGTACGCGACGGAATTTCATAGTTGCCGATGCGGATCTGGTCGGAACCATCGGAGATTTGCTGGAACACCGTCTTGCTGCCATCCAGGTCTTCACGGCTCTGGTCGACACACGCCAGTTGCACGGTTTCGCCGACTTCGATGGTGCCCGAATCCGGAGTCTCCTTGCCCATCAGCATGCGGAACAGCGTGGATTTACCCGCACCGTTACCACCAATAACGCCGACGATCGCGCCTTTTGGCATGGAGAACGACAGATTGTCGATCAGCACGCGGTCGCCATAGCCTTTGGAAACGTTCTTGAATTCGATGACCTTGTCACCCAGGCGCGGGCCGGCCGGGATGTAGATCTCGTTGGTTTCGCTGCGCTTCTGGAATTCCTGCGACTGCATTTCTTCGAAGCGTTGCAGACGGGCCTTGGATTTGGACTGGCGGGCCTTGGCGCCTTTGCGCACCCACTCCAGTTCTTCCTTCATGGCTTTTTCGTGGGCCGATTGCTGCTTGGATTCGGCGGCCAGACGGTCGGACTTGGCTTCCAGCCAACCGGAATAGTTGCCCTCGTAAGGGATACCGGCGCCACGGTCGAGCTCGAGGATCCAGCCGGCCACGTTGTCCAGGAAGTACCGGTCGTGCGTGATCGCAACCACGGTGCCGGGGAAGTCATGGAGGAAGTGTTCCAGCCAGGCAACAGAATCGGCGTCCAAGTGGTTGGTCGGTTCGTCGAGCAGCAGCATGTCGGGGGCCGACAGCAGCAGTCGGCATAGGGCCACGCGACGTTTTTCACCGCCGGACAGGTGCTCGACCTTGGCGTCCCACGCCGGCAGGCGCAGCGCATCGGCGGCGACTTCCAGCTGGCGCTCCAAATTGTGACCGTCGCCCGCCTGCAGGATGGCTTCGAGCTTGGCCTGTTCGGCAGCCAGCTTGTCGAAGTCGGCATCCGGTTCGGCGTAGGCGGCGTAGACCTCGTCCAGGCGAGCCTGGGCGTCCTTGATCACGCTGACGGCTTCTTCAACCACTTCACGCACGGTCTTGGTCGGGTCCAGGATCGGCTCTTGCGGCAGGTAGCCGATGTTCAGGTCGGGCATCGGGCGGGCTTCGCCCTCGAACTCGGTGTCGACGCCAGCCATGATTTTCAGCAGGGTGGACTTACCCGAACCGTTGAGGCCGAGCACGCCGATCTTGGCGCCGGGGAAAAAGGACAGCGAAATATTTTTCAGGATTTCCCGCTTCGGAGGGACAACTTTGCCCAGCCGATGCATGGTGAAGACGTATTGAGCCATGGTGAACCTAGCGTCAGTGACTGATGAATTGAGCGGGCGAAGCCCGTGCCAGGCCATGCGCCGCGCGGGCCGTTGACTATCATCAATGCCAGCGAGCGGAAAAAGCCTGAATATCTGGGGCTGGAACGCCCCCGCGTAACCGGCAAAGCTACCTGAATGCGCCTGGCCAGTCCAGCCAGGCGGGGCTGGCACTTTGCCACAACTCAAGGCATGCTAGCCGCCCTCCGGGCGTCCGGCTTATAGTGCACGTCGCGCGCCAGTCCAGCCAAACCGCAGGATCACAGCTTGTCCAAAGTCACGCCGCCCACTCCTCTGCGCGCCGCTCATATAGCGCCGGGAGCGCCCCTGCACGGCACCCTCAAAGGCGCTTTGGCGACGCTCGTCCTCATGCTGCTTGCGCTATTGTTCTGGCAACTGCTCGACCAACTGCAGCAAAACCAGAAAAACCAGCAGCAATACACCATCGACTACAGTGCCGACCTGGCTGAACAGATCAGCCTGAACATGGCCCTGAGCGCAAAGATCGCCTTGAACCTGCTGCCGATGGTCGAGCCGCCGCGTGACAGCGAACAGCAACAGGTGCTGATGCGCACCTTGCAGCGCTCGTTGCCGGAATTGCGCAGCATCGCCCTCCTCGCCCCCAGCGGTGCACTGATCAGCGACAGTGCCACGGATAGCCAGGACAGCGCCTGGCTGGAGGAACTGGTGCAACGCAGCCACGCCCAGTCCTACTATTTGAGCAACAACAACGACGGCACCCTCATCTATCTGTTGCTGCATCAGCCCAGCGGCGGCTCGAGGATGTACTGGGTCCTGCGCCTGGACCCCAGCTACCTGGTCAACCTGACCCGCCAGGACGGCCAAGGCCAGCGCCCCATGTGGGTCATCGAGAACCGCCTGAACCACCGCGTGGTCGGTCGCGACAGCGGCATGCCGACACAATGGGCCAGCGCCCTGACGCCGGATGAGTTGAATAAAAGCGTGCTGGTCACGCCCCTGAGCAAAAGCGACTGGCAATTGCGTGGCCTGTTCGACCGCAACGCGGTGCTGGAACAACTGCTGCCAGCGTTTATCGGCAAGTGCCTGCTGGGCCTGGCCTTCTCGCTGGTGCCGGTGATCGTGCTGCTGAACATGCGTCGTCGTCAGCGCCAGGTGCATGAGGGCCGGCGGCGCTACCAGGATATTTTCGAAGGCACCGGCGTGGCCCTGTGCGTGCTCGACTTGTCGGGCCTCTACACGTTTTTCGACAAGGCCAGCGTGCACACCCGCGAGCAGTTGCACGCCTGGCTGCGCGACCATCCCGAGGAGCGCCGGCAACTGCTCAAGGAGCTGCGTATCACCGAAGTCAACCAGGTCGCCGTGCGCCTGCTGAACGTGACCTCGTGCGAGCAAGCCTGGGAACGCCTGATTGACGATTGCCCGCGTAACGCCACGGCCATCGGTTACCAGGTGCTCGAAGCGGTCCTGACCCAGCAAAACCAGCTGGAGCTGGAGATCCAGCTCAGTGATGTCGCAGGCAATGAGCAATACCTGTGGCTGGTGATGCGCTTGCCGGAGCAGCAGGACGACTTCAAGGCGGTGATCCTCAGCATCAGTGATATCACCAGCCGAAAGCTGATCGAATTGTCGTTGGTGGAGCGTGAAAGCTTCTGGTCGGACGTGGTGCGCACCGTGCCGGATCACCTGTATGTGCAGGATGTGATCAGCCAGCGCATGATTTTCAGCAACCACCACTTGGGCCACACCCTCGGCTACAACAAAGCCGAATTGCAGCAAATGGGTGAGTACTTCTGGGAAATCCTGCTGAACCCCGAAGATGCCGAGCATTACCATGACTTGCGCCAACAGCAGCGCCAGGCCGGCTATTCAACGCAGTTGCAATGCCAGCTGCGCTTCCGTCACCGCAATAACCAATGGCGGCGTTTTGATATACGTGAACAAGCCTTGGCGCGTGACAAATCCGCACAAGTCACGCGCATCATCGGCGTGGCCAAGGACATCACCGACCAGATCGAAGCCAGCGAATCCCTGCGTGACAGCGAACAGCGCTACCGCATGCTGGCTGAAAGCATCAGCGACGTGATCTGCTCCACCGACAGCCAATTAGCGCTCAACTACATCAGCCCCTCGGTCAATGCCGTTCTGGGCTATGACGTGGACTGGGTGTTCAAGAACGGCTGGCAGTCGATCATCGCCAACCCGCAGCAACTGGCCGGCATCTATAGCCTGGTCGAACAGGTCAGCCGTGCCTTGGGCGACGCCGAGGCGCTGACCCGCTTGCGTGACGACGTGCAGACCCAACTGTTCCTGTTCGACTGCCTGCGCGCCGATGGGCGCAAAGTGCCCATCGAACTGCGCCTGGTGCTGGTGTGGGACGACCACGGTGCGTTCGAGGGCATCCTCGGCGTGGGCCGTGATATCAGCCAGCAACGCCGCGCCGAGAAAGACCTGCGCATGGCGGCCACGGTCTTCGAGCACTCCACGTCGGCGATCCTGATCACCGATCCGGCAGGCTACATCGTGCAAGCCAACGAGGCATTCAGCCGAGTCAGCGGTTATGAGGTGGCGGATGTGCTCGATCAACTGCCGAACATGCTCACCGTCGACGAACAACAGGAAGCGCACCTGCGCTACGTGCTCAAGCAACTGCACCAGCACAGCACCTGGGAAGGCGAGGTGTGGCTCAAGCGCCGTAATGGCGAGCATTACCCGGCCTGGGTGGGCATTACCGCCGTGTTCGACGATGAAGGCGACCTGGCCAGCTATGTGTGCTTCTTCAGCGATATCAGCGAGCGCAAGGCCAGCGAACAACGCATCCACCGCCTGGCGTACTACGACGCCCTGACCCACCTGCCCAACCGCACCCTGTTCCAGGACCGCCTGCACACCGCGCTGCAGTCGGCGGAACGGCAAAAGTCGTGGGTGGTGCTGATGTTCCTCGACCTCGACCGTTTCAAGCCGATCAACGACTCCCTGGGCCATGCCGCTGGCGACCGCATGCTCAAGGAAATGGCCACCCGCCTGCTTGGCTGCGTCGCCGAAGACGACACTGTGGCGCGCATGGGCGGCGACGAGTTCACCTTGCTCCTGCAACCTCGGGTCAGCCGTGAAATGGCGCTGAACCGCGCCATCCATGTCGCCGAACAGATCCTCGCCAGCCTGGTGAAGCCATTTGTGCTGGAGGGTCGCGAGTTCTTTGTGACCGCCAGCATCGGCATCGCCCTCAGCCCCCAGGACGGCAACGAGCTGAGCCAGCTGATGAAAAACGCCGACACCGCGATGTATCACGCCAAGGAACGTGGCAAGAACAACTTCCAGTTCTACCAGGCCGACATGAACGCCAGCGCCCTGGAACGCCTGGAGCTGGAAAGCGACCTGCGCCACGCCCTGGACCAAAACGAATTCGTGCTCTATTACCAACCGCAGTTCAGCGGCGACGGCAAACGCCTGACCGGGGCCGAAGCCTTGCTGCGTTGGCGCCACCCGCGCCGTGGCCTGGTGCCGCCAGGGGACTTCATTCCGGTGCTCGAAGAGTTGGGCCTGGTAGTGGACGTGGGGGACTGGGTGATCAGCGAAGCCTGTCGCCAGCTCAAGACCTGGCACCAGAACAAGGTGCGCGTGCCGAAAGTCTCGGTGAACATCTCCGCGCGGCAGTTCTCCGACGGCCAACTGGGCACGCGCATCGCCACCATCCTCAAGGACACCGGCCTGCCGCCGGCATGCCTGGAGCTGGAGCTGACCGAGAGTATCCTGATGCGCGAAGTCAACGAAGCCATGCACATCCTCGACAGCCTGAAAAACCTGGGGCTGAGCATTGCGGTGGACGACTTCGGCACCGGTTATTCGTCACTCAACTACCTCAAGCAATTCCCCATCGATGTGCTGAAAATCGACCGCACCTTCGTCGACGGCCTGCCGTCCGGCGAGCAGGATGCGCAAATCGCCCGGGCAATCATCGCCATGGCCCACAGCCTCAACCTGGCGGTAATCGCCGAGGGTGTGGAAACCCATGAGCAGCTGGACTTCCTGCGCGAGCACGGTTGCGACGAGGTGCAGGGTTATCTGTTCGGGCGGCCGATGCCGGCGAATCGGTTCGAGGCACAGTTCAGCAACGACGCGCTGTTCATGTTCGACTGAAATTTTGTGGTGAAGCCACTGGCCTCATCGGGGGCAAGCCCCCTCCCACAGGGAAATGCGCTCCAGATGTGGGAGGGTTCTACACCCCGATGAGGCCGGCAATGACACCGCTCATCCCTAAGTGAATCCCACTTGTCCGCGACATGATGTCCTTTCATATGCCATCTAAAACCCATTGGGTTAGAATGCCCTCCTTTTCTGCCCCCGATCCTTGAGGACCGCCATGTTCAGCCGTGATTTGACTATTGCCAAGTACGACGCCGATCTCTTCGCCGCCATGGAGCAAGAAGCCGTGCGCCAGGAAGAGCACATTGAGCTGATCGCTTCGGAAAACTACACCAGCCCTGCGGTGATGGAGGCTCAAGGTTCGGTTCTGACCAACAAGTACGCCGAAGGCTACCCAGGCAAGCGCTACTACGGTGGCTGCGAGTACGTCGACGTGGTTGAGCAACTGGCCATCGACCGTGCCAAAGAACTGTTCGGCGCCGATTACGCCAACGTCCAGCCACACGCCGGCTCCCAAGCCAACAGCGCCGTGTACCTGGCCCTGCTGCAAGGCGGCGACACTATCCTGGGCATGAGCCTGGCCCACGGCGGTCACCTGACCCACGGCGCCAGCGTTTCCTCCTCCGGCAAGCTGTACAACGCCGTTCAATACGGTATCGATGCCAACGGCCTGATCGACTACGACGAAGTCGAGCGCCTGGCGATCGAGCACAAGCCAAAAATGATCGTCGCCGGTTTCTCTGCTTACTCGCAGATCCTCGACTTCCCACGCTTCCGCGCCATCGCTGACAAAGTCGGCGCGTACCTGTTCGTCGACATGGCCCACGTGGCCGGTCTGGTCGCCGCGGGCGTCTACCCGAACCCGGTACCGTTTGCTGACGTGGTCACCACCACCACCCACAAGACCCTGCGCGGTCCACGTGGCGGCCTGATCCTGGCACGCGCCAACGCCGAGATCGAGAAGAAGCTGAACTCCGCCGTATTCCCAGGCGCCCAGGGTGGCCCGCTGGAGCACGTGATCGCCGCCAAGGCCATCTGCTTCAAGGAAGCGCTGCAGCCTGAGTTCAAGGTCTACCAGCAACAAGTGGTGAAAAACGCCAAGGCCATGGCCGACGTGTTTATCGCACGCGGTTTTGACGTGGTATCCGGCGGTACGGAAAACCACCTGTTCCTGCTGTCGCTGATCAAGCAGGACATTTCCGGTAAAGATGCTGACGCTGCCCTGGGCAAAGCCTTCATCACCGTGAACAAGAACTCCGTGCCGAACGATCCACGTTCGCCGTTCGTCACCTCCGGCCTGCGCTTCGGCACCCCGGCTGTGACCACTCGTGGCTTCAAGGAAGCAGAGTGCAAGGAACTGGCGGGCTGGATCTGCGACATCCTGGCAGACCTGAACAACGAAGCCGTGATCGACGCGGTTCGTGAGAAGGTCAAGGCCATCTGCAAGAAGCTGCCGGTGTACGGCGCTTGATTGCAGTTGCTTGACTGAGAAGCCCGCTGTAGGAGCGAGCTTGCTCGCGAAAAACGTCAACGATAACGCGTGCATCCTGGATACACGCGGTGCCTATGAGTTCTTCGCGAGCAAGCTCGCTCCTACAAGCGGGCTAATGAGATGGTCACCCCCACACCCTGCGAGGGCTACGCTTTCGCAGGGTGTTTTGTTTTTGGAGGCCATC